>CANNKG010000056.1 GCA_947505105.1 Methylococcaceae bacterium
CTATCTGTTCAACGAAATGCTCCACGTTGGATAAAGAAACTTAAACAGTACGGTTACATAACGGCTTAAATTGTTTAAGCCGATTTTTTAATGGCCTTTCAAGGTCAGGAGTTTGCTCGCCTCCCGCACAGTGTATCTTTCACGGTAAAAAAGCAGTTGAGACCTTAAAATTCCGTTTGCCCTTATATCTTGATACTAGAACTTAAATGAGCCAGAATCACCGTCTGAATGGAGGCATAGAAATCCGTTCATGCTTCGACTGGGCTCGGCACGAACGGTTTTCTATGCGTTTAACAACTCTTTTTAGGCTCATGGATAAACGATGTACTTCACTTCGATCATCCTATGATGGTATTGTATTACCTGCGAGAAATCTTACTGCTCAACCCACGATTTTTTAATGTAAACCCTCTATGGCAATTTCTTCTAAGAACAAGATACCTGAACGATACACGCGCTTTAAAGACATTTCAGTCAGCGAACGCATCCTGAATACGGTCTTCTTATTAACTATCGGTTTGGGTTATATCGTAGCGCTTATTAATCTGTACTATACCCATCAAGGGCACGACGGTAAACCCGGCTTATCGATAGAAGATGTGATGATTAATTATCACGGCTCCGGCACTCAAACCCGCTTAGGTTCAGCAATAAATGGCGCGATGGAACCGAACTTGAAATATAAAAGCGATAAAGACGTAATTTTACGCTGGATTCACAATGGCGCCGATGAACCTGAGTATCTTGAAAAAGTGGCACCAATCTTAAATCGCGATTGTATTATTTGCCATTCACCAGCTATCAACCCATCGCTTCCCGATTTAACAAACTATACTGGAGCTTCTGAAGTTGCTCATAAAGGGGGCGTTACGCTTCCAACTTTGATTCGAGTATCGCATATCCATTTATTTGGCATAGCATTCATTTTGTTTTTTATTGGCAAAATTTTTCTGTTATGCGATATCAATATTCATTTTAAAAGAATTGCGGTAGTGATTCCATTTGCGGCGATGTTGTTGGACGTGTTGTCATGGTTTATTACCAAATCTATCCCGACTTTCGCTTACGTTGTTGTGTTCAGCGGCACTTTAATGGGAGTTTCGATGGGCTTACAGATTGTGTTGAGCGTATATCAGATGTGGTTTTATAAACGCGGGCAAGATCAAATCTAATGGGAAACTTACTGGGTCGATTAAATTGATGTCCAATTTTTCAAAAGGCCTTCGAAGCGATAAGACTGAAAGTATTCTCAAAACTACTGCAAACTATATTTGGAATTTAATTTATAACCTTCAATATTGCCCCCTCCTCACAGCTAATGAATGCTATTAATACCCTATTTTTTGGAAGAGATTAAAATGAGTACCTTCAGACAGGCTAGTAGACACTCACAATCATTATCCTACTAAGAATAGACAATTTGCTGTTAATTCATTGGTTGAACAAGCGATGTTAAACCTAGGCATCCGCGTCATTCGATTCTGTTTGATCGCAAGCATGCTGTGTTTATTCTGCGCGTGTCAAACTAGCAAGCCTACAAACCAGCCATTCTCCCATGAGGTTTACATCTGGCAGCATCGCTGGACACCTGCACTCAAAGCGGCAATTACCACTGCAACGCCTTTAATCTCAGCCTGGCACGTATTGGGTGCAGAATTAAGTCAAAAGGGGCGATTTAATCCAGTGCGAATTGATACCGAAGCTTTAAAGCAAAGCGGCAAGCCCGTTATTTTGGTTATTCGGATCAATGGTCAGCTTTCAAACTGGACCAATGAAACGATTACCACGACTGTGCTGTCAATGGCTAACGCTTGGCGCGAAGCCGGTCTTGACGTGACAGGGATCGAAATCGATTATGACTGCGCCACTCGACAGCTGGCCAGCTATACTCAAGCGCTAATTCTGCTAAAACAGGCTTTAGTTAAACAGCAACTACAGCTCCATATCACTGTGCTGCCGACGTGGTTGCCGTCAGCCGCTTTACCGACGTTATTGGCTCAAACCGATCAAGCGGTTTTGCAAGTGCATTCAGTATCCAACCCGCGTAAGGGATTGTTTGACGCGAAACTCGCGGCAACTTGGCTGACTCAATTTTCAGAACTCAGCCCGGTAAAATTCCGGGTCGCTCTACCAACCTATGGTTCGCGCGTCAGCTGGAATGAGCAGGAAAACATTATTGGTGTCGAAAGTGAAATATCTTTGGGGTTATTAGAGGCAGACACGCAGGAATTGAACGTAAAGCCCGAAGCTGTCGCTGCACTGTTACACAATTTGCAGCAAAAGCCCCCATCGAATTTTCTCGGCACCGTCTGGTTTCGTTTGCCGACCGCCGATGATCAACGCGCGTGGAGCTTAAGCACTTGGCAGGCGGTCGTCACCGGCCAACCGCTCTACAGCAAGTTTGCAGCGAGTTCCACTTCAAGTGATAATAGCGGCGCATACAATATCTTACTGAGTAATGAGGGCGATATAGATGCCAATGCTCCGAATGAAATCCATGTCTCCACGCATCAATCCTGTCACCAAGCCGACGCCATCAACTTTTACCGGCTTGCACATTCTGCCAACCAAATTAGCTTTCAACTCGATCATGCCTTCACACTCCGTGCTCATCAACAGCTCGTCATCGGCTGGGTCCGCTGCCCGACCGCTAAACCTCAAGTATCTATCACGCCGTAAACTGTCCTATCTGGCAGTAATCACTTTATTGACTTGCCTGCCTCAGCACGGCATGAGTTGTGGTCCGCAGTTTCCGGAGATTTTGCAGCTGGAGCGTAATGCTGCACTCAAAGAGCCGCCACAGGCCTTTTTCACGAGAGAAATTAATAAATTGTATGAACAAGCACTGCAAGATCTTCCAGTGGTTGAAACTAGGCTCTATGAAGAGGATAAAGCCAGCATCAGTAAAATCGTAATAATCGGTTTATCGACTGAGGACGCTGCGAAAATCGCTCGAATGCGCGAACAAGCAAACGGCGATGCGGCCTATGCGCTCGGCGAAGGTTTGCCGGAAGCTATTCGACTTTATACCGCCGGTGCAGTCGATTTCCACAACGCCCAGCCACCACTTGCCGAACCCGAAGAGGGGCTTCAGGAATTAACGGTCGAGCCATTTGAGCTAACCCCGGAAGACACCAAACCGCTTATGGAAAAAGCCAAACAACGTTTTAATGCGGTCCTGGCCTTACCCGCTGAACAAAACAGCAGTCGCGTGCTATGGGCAACCTTTACCTTAGGCCGAATCGCTGCATATCAAGACGATAGAATCCTCGCTGCCGACTATTTCGCTAAAACCCGACAACTGGTCAAAAGCGGCTTAACGGACCCGCTGGGACTGGCTGTAGCCAGTTGGGGCGAAGAAGCCCGTTTGCATCTTAGACCGGGCGAAATTATTAACGCAGTCGAACTATATGTGCAGCAACTCGCCTATGGTTCCAAAAATGCTGAATATTCACTGAAAGCGGTCGCCCATTATGTGGAAAAAAATCCGGTGCTATTAGATGAAGCACTGAGTCAATCATTGATTCAACGGCTTATCTTCATTGATCTTTACACGAAAAATGTCAGCTCACCGTTTACTACGACGAACTATGGTTTGGGACAAGAATTGGACTTTGATGTCAGCAATCCGCAGTTTCAGCAAGCCGCTGAACGTCAAGCGCCGACTAATCCTGAAATTGCCCTTTGGATCAAAATTGTCGATGCAATCGAACGTCAGGGTTTAAACAACGTTAACGGGGCAGACTGGTTGGCGGCTGCCGCCTACACCAAGGGCCAGTTTGCGCTGGCACAACGTCTGGTCGATCTGGACAAAAGCGCCTTGAGCCTATGGGTGAAGGCCAAATTAGCACTGCGCGCCGGTAATGAGGAAGCAGCATTGGTCGCTTATGCGGAGGTGGTAAAAGCTTTTCCGGCTGACCGGCAACCTAGTGCGAGGGATTCTTATGAGGAACGTTTACCGGATTTTAATGCCGAAGATAGTTACTTTAATGCTTCCTTGTTGTATCGGGTTTTTGCCGAAACCGGCATCCTTAGACTGTCCAAAGGCGAATATCTACAGGCACTCGCACTGCTCTATCAGAGTTCTACCCGTTTTTGGGCCGATGCTGCCTATGTGGCTGAAGATATCGTGACCCTCGACGAACTTAAGCAATTTGTCGATACTCAAGTATCAAGCCCATCCGCTGTCGAGTTAAAAAACTATGCCGAAAAAAATCAAGCAAGCCCAGCTATTTTGATCCGGGAATTACTCGCACGGCGTCTGTTCCGTGCCGGCCGAATCGATGAAGCCATTCAGTATTTCGACGATAGTCGCTTAAATTCCTTAGCAAAGGAGTATCAAGCGACGCTAGCACAAACCTCGTCGCGCTGGTTTACGGACATCAGCAAAGCCAAAGCCTGGTTTAAAGCTGCAACTATAATTCGATGGCACGGTATGGAATTGATGGGATTTGAACTGTCACCCGACTATAAAATTTGGGGAGGTGAATACGAATATGGCGCGATTGACCGGTCAGAGACCGAGGATGAGAAACTTAAAGCGGCACGAATTACCCGCGACGAACAACAACGCTGCACTGACAATCAGGCGCAACCCAATGTTCGCTTTCATTATCGTGTACTCGCCACTGAACATGCTTCTAAGGCGGCTGATCTGTTACCCCACAGCTCCCAAGCATTTGCGGCGGTACTCTGTGAAGCTACCCGCTGGATATTGGTAAGACAACCTGACTATGCAAAGCCTCTGTATCAACGCTATCTGCGCGAAGGAAGTTATGTTTCCTGGGGTAATTATTTCGGCCAAATTTGTCCTGAGCCCGAATTCGATAAAGCCACACAGAATTGGTGGATGGAACGTTTAACCGCCTTAAAACAGCCCACTAATATGTTTTTTATTCTGGCGAGTGGCATTATTTTAGTCTTTGGCGTGATGAGTTGGGGTAGGCTAAAACTTAAGCAAAAATCTGCTCAACCGCCGGTTTAACGCGCATAGGCGATTTGCAACAAAATATTACGAGAATGCCCATTCCAGGTAAGCTCATGAATATCAAATTCGTTAGCACATTGCTCATCGTTACCGTCTATTTTGATGCCCATTTTATTCAATTTGAAATGGGTTTTCTCAATCCCTAACAACTGATCCGGACTTTCAAGATACTCGACCAAAGTATCAAGATAAACATTCGGGTTAGCCAAGCTATTGACCCGCTCTTCATAAGAAGCCTGACTGGTTTGAAGGCTATTTTGGTTCATCCGGTCACTCATCTCACGCTTAATAAGCGCAACAAGAGTATCAAACAGATATTTTCTGAGTTCTTTAGACAACTCCTCGCTACTGCGGCAAGGTGTATGGATTTTATGAGAACTAAAGTTGATGACCTGCTGAGGCACTTCGCGAATCAGCATACTGCCTTGCAAGCCAATTCCGAGCGTTCGTTTTTCACTTTTGCTGGCGGACAGCAGCGCATACATGGCAGGAACTTCAGTCTTGGCATAACTACGTAAGTAGGCATTAACTTCGGGATTATTTCTTAATAACGGATCAAGGTCTTCGCTGCAAACAAATAGCGCATTAATGAGTGAATCTGTTCTAAAACTCGTTGGCGTCAATTCAACCGGTGGCGGAATTTGCTCGGCAATATCGAGGACATGGGCATATACTCCACGTACATGTTCTCTAAGCTTATGTGTGTAACCAGGAACGGCACGCATTTTACTGTTGGCCGCATCGACGAAACTTTCAACGAATTGGCGATCTTCTTTGGTCAGAGATGCTTTTTGGTGATATGCGTTGAAATGTGCATCGACAAGCTGTTGTAAGTGATGAATTTGATCGTCGAAAAATTTTCTAAGGCTCAGAGCTTCGTATGATCGCTTATTATCGTTCATGACTAATTTCTTCAAAAGGATGAATTCTGGGATGATTTAGCAACTAATATGAAAAGGCGCTGTCTTTTCTATTCATGCTGATCTTCGCTAACTATTCAGTAAATTATAGATGGAAATAGCCACTTTTCATTTTTCGGTGTAATACTATTTTCACCCGGAAACAACGCGTATCGTACTGCCGTTTTTAGATCCGATGATATCAAGTCGCAGCGCCATTTGTTCTTTCAATTCGCTAACGTGCGAAATAATACCGATCATGCGCCCACTGGCCTGAAGATCGATCAAGGTTCTGATCGCCAGATCAAGTGACTCAACATCCAAACTGCCGAAACCTTCATCGATAAACAAGGCATCGAGCCTGATGCCACCAGCGTAAGCTTGGACAACATCCGATAAGCCCAAAGCCAGCGATAAGGCAGCCATAAAAGATTCGCCACCCGAAAGCGTTGCCACGGCGCGGGTTTTACCGGTATAGCTATCTTCAACCTCCAAATCCAGACCGGACGCTCGATTACCACGAGTTCGATCTTCCTTGCGCACCAGTTGATAACGCCCTTTACTCATCAAATTAAGCCGTTGCGAGGCTTGAATCAGTACGTCATCGAGCAAAACACTGAGCACAAAACGTTGCAGACTGATTCTGTTACCGGTTTGTCCACTCGCCACGTCGCTGAGCGTGCCATAAATGGCATATTGAGCTTCAAGTTCGTGGTTTTTATGATGCGCCTGGGTTAACTTCAATTTAACATCCTGTAATTGCGCACAGCGCGCCGCCAACTTCTGCCAGACGCTTTCTTGAGTTTTGAACTGGGCAATCTTTTCGGTAAGCTGTTGTTCGATGGCTAACAAATCAGGCGGTTCCTGATCAGTTAATTCGCTCTGAAGTTGCGCAACCGCGCCTTGCAACTGCGCCAATTCAGAATGAAACGCTTCGATAGCGGTTTTAAGCTGTTGTTGCTGAGCTTCGGTCAAAAGCGCCTGCTCAAATGCTTCGAGCCGAGCAAACGGACTTTCAGCCAGCGCACTTGTCCAAGCCTGTTCGGCCTCAGCCGATTCGAGCGCCAAGGTTTGAGCTTGTTTTGAAAGCGTTTCATGCGTCGAAACTGCTTTATCATAAGCGGAGCGTTTTTGTTTACTGTCCTCCCGCGCCTGATCGACTGCCCTCGTCAAGGTTTCAATACGTTCCCCTACAGCAGCCAATGCTTTTGCTAGGGTGCCTTGTTCACGATATTGCGCCGGAATCAAATTTTCGAGATGCTTAATCGTGGTAGCAGCACTAACCACTTGTTCATGATCGGTATTAACACAGCTCTGTAGTGTGGCAATCTGCTCGACCAAGCTCGAAAGTCCGGATTTTACCTGGGCAATACGTTGAACGACCTGTTTTTGTTGTTCCTGAAGGGTTTGTAAACGTTGAAGTGCCTGTACCGAAGCTTCGAAAGCCTGCTTCACCTGTACCAACGACTGGGCAGCCCATTCGGCAAGTTGCTGCTCATGCTGCTCAATCTGTTGCTGCTTGACGACTAACTGATTATTAAGTTGATCCACGGCGTCTTTAGCGTCTTGCATCAATAGCCGCGCCTGATTTTCGAGCAGTCGCGCCGCGTCGACCTGCTGTTTGGTCACCAATGCCGCAGCATCGGTCGAACCTGCCGGTGCCGGATGTTCTTTGCTGCCGCATACCGGGCAGGGTTGCCCTTGCTGCAATTCGTTAGCAAGCAGCGCCGCCTGTCCACTATGCCAGGCGAATTCAGTTTGACGCGCGTGCTGTTGCGCTGAAGTGAGTTCCGCTTGCTTGGTTTCGAGCACTTGGCTCAATTGCTGCGCTTTGACTTTCAACGTATCTTGCTCGGATCGCAAAGTTTCTAAGGTCTCGCGTTGCTCACGCTTCAAACGCAAGGCTTCGTGAGCAATTTGCTGCGGAACCAGAGCTTCCAGAGCATTGCTTAACTCTTGCGTCAATAATTCATCAGCGGCAAGTTCCGTAAGCAGCGTTTGCTGAGTGGTGGTTTCTGCGCTAAGTTTTGTCTGATTGGCGGTCGCTGCTTTTTGGAGTTTAGTTAAGTTAGTCTTGGCACTGGTCAATTCGGCTACCCGTGCCTGATGCTGAATTAAACCGGCTTGCTCGATTTTCAACGCATCCACTTCGTTAAAAGCCGTTTGAGTCATCAGCAGGAGAGTTTCAGCGCTCGATTGTTCTTGAGTCGCCACTTCAAGGTTTTTGGTGCTGTCACTGTGTTCTCGCGTCAACTTAAACACAGCCTTGGCGGCTTGCTTATGTCGATCATATACATGCCGAATGTTTTGAGCGCTTGTCGCTTTGTGTAGTTTGTCCTGTTGAGTATCAATACCGGGTTGCAGCGCACTTTTTTCATTGAGTTCCGATAGTTTGCGCGTCAAGGCCCTGAAACGTTCCTGCAATGATTTTGCCTGGTCTTTCGCTTGAGATGCCTGCAATTGATCGAGATAGGCCTGTTCTTTAGCACTCAAAGCCGAGGCTAAGACCGGTTCCAATTGCAGCAATTCGGCATCGACTTCCGCTTCCGTATTGACTTCGGCACCTTGCAATAAACCTTTGACCTGATTCTGATGTTGTTCAACGGCGTGTTTAATCGTCGCGGCCTGTTTTTTAAGCGCGTCTTCGATGTTTTTAAATTTATAGGTCTGAAACAACTGACCGAAAATGTTTTCACGTTCTTTGGAATCGGCCATCAATAATTCACGAAACTTTCCCTGCGGCAGCACCATTACCTGACGAAACTGCTCGACATCCAGACCAATCCGCTGCTTAATCTGTTCGGTAGCGTCGCCAACGCTTTTCGGCACCAAAAGCAGTTCGCTATCGTCGCTCTCCAATTCCCATAATTGCGCTTCCGGTTGCTGAGTCGTCATACCATCGCCTTTGGCTTTCGGACGCTCTTGAGCAGGCACACGACGTACCCGGTATTTTTTAGTGCCCAGACTAAACTCCAAAGTCACTTCGGTAAGCTTCCCAGCCTCGGCATGATCGCAACGCATTTGCGAAGCCTCGCGCTCCGCACCGGTCGTCTGCCCATACAGTGCGAAGCAAATCGCATCGAGCAACGAGCTTTTGCCGGCGCCAGTCGGTCCGTTAATCAAAAATAGCGGATTTGAGCCCAGTCGAGTGAAATCGACCATTTCGGACCCTGCGAATGGGCCAAATGCCTGAAGATTGAGCTTTAACGGTTTCATAGCGCAGCCCGTTCATGTTTGTTAAGTTCAGTGATGGTTGCGCTGATTACCTGGTCCTGCTCGGGGGTTAATTCAGATCCGAATGCCTGCTTGAAAAAGTCTCTGAACATTTCAAGCTCGCCGTGTCTTAATTTTTCGCGGTCCAATTGCTGCGCCCTACTCTCAAAAATTCCAGGTTTTTCAAGATGCAGCACATTGGGGTAACTCTCACGTAATTTACCCATCGGATCGAGCAGCGCGTTCCGATCGGTCAGGCGAATCAATAAATAATCCTCATAGCCGGGATCGCTTTTGGCATTTTCGAGAATCGTATGCAGTTCACCTTCGATAATTCTAACCTCGCGCAACGGTTTTAATGGGAGAAATTGGGTGGTTTTGAAACCTTTTTCATCCAAGTCGACCAGCGTTACACCCTTCTTTTGATATTGTTCCGAGAAACTGTATTTTAAGATCGAGCCTGAATAACGAATATGCTCTCGGGCTTTATGTTGCGGACTGTGTAGATGACCGAGTGCAACGTAATCAAATACTTCAAACGGTTCAAAGTTGACCCGATCGGCACCGCCGATTGAGAGCGGACGCTCGGATTCCGAAGCTTCGGCCCCGTCAATATAACAATGGCTGAGCAACACATTAACCGTTTGCTCGGACATTACCTCACTAATCCGGCTCAGGAGATAGCGATGCGCGTCGTCATGGTTCGCGATATCAATTTTAAACTGACTGCGAACTGTTTCAGGATCATTGTAGGGAATGCCGTAAAATGCAACCTCACAGGCGCTCCCTTTGATTACCACTGGATGGGTGATCTGTTCAAGTTCGCCGATAATATGCAAACCTGCCTGCTTAAGTTGCCGCGAAGCAAACCGCAGCCGTTCGGCGCCGTCGTGATTGCCTGGAATTAGCACAACCGGCACGTTCAGTTCGCTGCAAATAGTATTGAGCACGTCATCTAGCAATTCAACCGCCTGTGCCGAAGGCACCGAACGATCATAGACATCCCCGGCAATCACCACCGCATCGACCGATTCGTGCTTAATATAAGTGACTATCTGCTCCAAGACATGGCGCTGATCATCAAGCAATGAAACATTATGGAATTGTCGACCGATATGCCAGTCAGAGGTGTGAATGAAGCGCATTAGAATCCTCAAAAAATGTGCGTTCTACATATATTAGACGCAATTTTACTCGGTTCACTAAATTAAACGGAACTTTAATACGCTTTGGTTAGTGCTCTGGCGCTTGTTTCATACTGGCGTTAGTTTAGCAATTTGGATAGCATTCCGCAGAAGGGTTATGACTAATCAGTTTTTTTCGTTTGTAAGTGACTACTGTGGGCGTTTTAACGCGAATGATTGGTTTTGGCTTGGATTCAGTTTTGTTGAGCTGTTGCGCCCAGGTTGAGCCGTAATTCATCATATATTGTCTTTAATTCCTGGTTTAGATATGTTGTAGTGCAATTGATAACACTTGGTAAGTGCTTATTTGGATTGAGATAAAAATTTGTGGATCGATCAGGATGTTAAGCCTTGAGTACTGCTAAAGCTAAACATGATTCGCATATAAACTATTTACGATCAATTTGTGATCGACTTGTACCAATCTTAATAATACTTTGGCGGGTCCGGTCGGACTGCGATGTCCCTGTTCCCAATTCTGAATGGTTCTAAGATTGACGCCGATCAGATCCGCAAATTTTGACTGAGAAAAACCAATATTTTCACGAATGGCTTTCACATCGGGTTCAAAGCATTGATTCAATTGAGAAGCTTTCGTTGCTATGCCAGTTATATTAATGGATTCGTGAATGTTAGCTGTTAATTCATTGAAATGTCGATTTTTCATTAGCAACTCCGGAACGACAATTTTTACAAACATTAACAACTAACCTTTAGGTACCGAATCATTGTACGTCAACGACGTATAAAAGCAACTGTGTTGTGAATAATCATGCAACATAACTAAAAATCGGTTGATAACGAATGTCCTGACAAGGTAGTCATGGTTTTTTTAGTATGTTGAATATCTAATAGTTTTGAATGCGTTCTTTTGTTGCTTTCGAGGTATCTACTGACCGATTCTTTGGTTGAAGGACTGCAAATTTGAAGATATCCGGCGTCATGAGTCGGCTGGATGCACGCAGATAACAATGTTGTCACAATAGGTAGATATTGCATGATGGTAGTCTCGATTTAAGTTTTTTCGCAAGTCTATCGCGGGATTTACGAATTTCAAGCGCAAACCGATACTATGGTCGGTTCTCGATAAAAAATCACAATTAGCGACAATAACGAAAAAAACACATCATAAAGAGCTACCCAAGTGATCAAGCCAGGGTTTTACAAAGGTAAATACAAATCCAAGCATGCCACAAGCAGCAATAACTTGAATCACGCCTACTTTATAACGAAATAACGCGATCAATGCACAGCCGCTAACGATTACTGATAATAAGTCTACGTGCTCGGCAAAGCCTCGGGGCCAGAAGACATGGTAAGCAAAAAAAGCCGCCAAATTCAAAATAACGCCGACGACCGCCGCCGTAATACCGGTCAAGGGTGCGGTGTATTTCAAATTTCCGTGCGTCGATTCAACTAAGGGACCGCCCGCCAAAATAAATAAAAAGCTCGGCAGAAAAGTAAAATAGGTCGCCACAAAGGCCCCGAATGCGCCCGCCAGAAATAATTGTTCAGCGCCGAACAGGGCCTTACCCCAACCCGCGACAAAACCGACGAAAGTCACTACCATGATTAACGGTCCCGGCGTGGTTTCGCCCAAGGCTAAGCCATCAATCATCTGCTGCGGTGTCAACCAGTGAAAATGCTCGACAGCGCCCTGATAAACATAGGGTAAAACTGCGTAGGCACCGCCAAAGGTAAGCAATGCAGCTTTAGTAAAAAACCAGCCCATTTGGGTTAACGCTCCATTCCAACCATAATTGGCACACAACCATCCAAGCGCCCCGCTCCATAAGACTAGCCCGGTCAATGCTACTTTACCCAAGTTAAACCAACTAAATCTGGCATGCTCCGGAATGGGCGTGTCATTGTCAATCAAAGCAGGCGCGTGGCTTTGGCTAACTTCACCATGCCCGCCTCCCACGCTAAATTTTTGTGGCAAATATTTACCGCCAAGCGCTCCCAATATCGCCGCACCTAATACAATCAACGGAAATGGTGTTTTCAAGGTAAAAATGGCTAGAAATGCCAGAACCGCGATGCTCCACAATACCCAATTCTTGAGGGCTCGCGAACCGATCCGATAGGCCGCAAAGACAACGATGGCGGTGACTGCCGGCTTGATGCCATAAAGCACCCCGGCAACGGCAGGGATATTCCCAAACGCCAAATAGATCCAACTTAGCAGAATGAGAATAAAAAACGACGGCAACACAAACAATAACCCTGCCATCAGGCCACCCAAACCTCGATGCATCAACCAACCGATGTAAGTTGCTAATTGCTGCGCCTCAGGACCCGGCAACAACATACAATAATTCAGAGCGTGCAGATAACGTTGCTCTGAAATCCAGCGTTGTTTCTCTACTAAATCTTGATGCATAATCGAAATTTGACCCGCAGGGCCGCCAAAACTGATAAAACCCAATTTCAACCAATACCAAAATGCCTGTTTTATCGTGACAGATTGAGGGGGCAATTGAACTGATGTGGATTTTTGCATGGCTTAATTCCAAAACAAAGGGCAAATAGGACAATAAGTATAAAACACCCCTCTGTTTCCTTTAGTGCAATTTTAACGGCACCGGCAGTTTATTCGGCAACTCCGGTTTAACGCCATAAAATGCTGCCAGATTCAAATAGGTTCCCCGCAACCCTTCTAGAAGCGCTTGATTTAAAGGTTTACACACCCCCTGCCATTGCTGAATGCGCTGATCAAAATAATGCGCCCATTCGGTTTGCCAACAACCGTTGCGACTGACGATCAAACCGACCAGAATCGATACCGCCTCATAACGTTCAGAGATATCAAGCAAGGGATGCGGATAAGGGCTCAACACTTCGGCGACCGATAACATGCTTTGCTCTTCAATATCCATCAACGGCAGCAGAATCGGCACACCCTGCAATTTAGACGCATGCCTAAGCGCGATATTGAGCTGAGACATTTTTTCCGGGTTAAAAAACAGGCGTTTGCCCTGCTCTTCAACGACCATCCATAACAGCGTCTCCGGACGTATTTCATTCCATAATCCCAACTTGCTGCTTCTTAGCACGGCCTGCAATTTCTGCTCATCGAACAAGATTCGCAACACCCGCGCTGGTGCTTCACTCGCCCCCGCGACCCCGGTTAATGCGAACTGATACTCACGAACATAGTCCTTAGCCTTAGCCAGCAATAATTGCGCGTTATCATCCAGCCACAGATCAGGTTCAACCAATATTCGCCCAAGCACAATGCGCAGCCCGGCTTGAATGGCTTTATCCCGATCACCAACCGCCTGACTTTGTGCCACCACCTCCACTTCATAAAGTCCTCTGACTTCCAAAGCAAAGACTGCCTGACTCAACAGCCAGCCCACGATTATCCAAAAGCGCATTCGCTTGATCATTATTCATTGCTCCTCATGCTCTATCCTTTAATTAAGCCTCATCCGAACCCATGACAGCCAGTTATATCCTTCACACAAATTGATTGATGTTTAGTACAATATCGGTCAGTTTAAACCTAACTTTAATCGAGAGAATTTTACTTTGAGCACAGAAAATCAGGAAGGCTTAACCTATAAAAGCGCAGGCGTGGATATCGATGCAGGTAGCGCATTAGTAGAACGCATTAAACCAATCGCCGCCAGAACCCGAACCCCTGGCGTTTTGGCAGGTTTAGGCGGCTTCGGCTCTCTGTTTGAATTACCTCTGGATCGTTATAAACAGCCGGTATTGGTTTCCGGAACCGATGGCGTCGGCACCAAACTCAAACTTGCCATTGAAATGAATGCCCATGCAACGGTCGGCATTGATTTGGTAGCGATGTGCGTCAACGACATTATTGTCCAAGGTGCCGAGCCGCTATTTTTCCTAGATTATTTTGCAACCGGCCAATTGAATGTCGAAACCGCCGCTTCTGTCGTAGAAGGCATCGGTGTCGGCTGCGAATTGGCAGGTGCCGCTCTGGTGGGCGGCGAAACCGCTGAAATGCCCGGCATGTACGCCCCCGGCGAATATGATCTGGCTGGCTTTTGTGTCGGCATCGTCGAAAAAGATCAAATTATTGATGGCTCAAAAGTTCAAGCAGGTGATCAACTGATCGGCATCGCCTCATCAGGTCCCCACTCCAACGGTTACTCGCTGATCCGCAAAGTGATCAGCCATAGCCAAGCCTCGCTCGATGAAGATTTCAATGGCAAAAGCCTCGGCGCAACGCTTCTGGAACCGACTCGAATTTATGTTAAAACTTTGCTGACGTTGTTGAAATCGGTTCCGGTTCACGCCTTGGCACATATCACCGGCGGTGGTATTACTGAAAATCTGCCGCGCGTATTGCCCGCCCAATTAGATGCCCAAGTCAAACGCTCTAGCTGGACATTTCCGGAGATTTTTCAATGGCTGCAAAGCAAAGGCAAGATCACCGATAGCGACATGTTGACGACCTTCAACTGCGGCATCGGCATGATCGTCTGCGTAGCGAAACAGGATGTCGAGCAAACTTTAGCAATACTAGCCGAAGAAGGCGAAAGCGCGTTTTTACTCGGCGAAGTTATTCCAAACAACGATGGCAAAGCCAAAGTCGTCTATTCATAAGCGCAGTCAATTTTTTTCAAATAACGCCCGGAGCTATCAGTTAGACGCTGACCGAAACCTTAAAGCCCATCCGGGCGATTTCATCTGCAAATACCTGCATTTCCTCCCGCGATAGCGCTGAAAGTTCGGCAGCCTCCGGTTGCAAAGACGGTCTGGCAAGGGTATATAGCATGATGTCGGGTTGATAGCCCGATGCTTGCAATTGTGCCAATAACGCCAAATATTCTACAAATTCAGTAGCTGACCAACTTTGACCGCGATATTTGAA
Source organism: Methylococcaceae bacterium (assembly GCA_947505105.1). Classification (GTDB taxonomy): domain Bacteria; phylum Pseudomonadota; class Gammaproteobacteria; order Methylococcales; family Methylomonadaceae; genus SXIZ01. The sequence continues at coordinate 15,133 of CANNKG010000056.1, forward strand.
AATGCAGGTTTGAATTTTAGTGGTGCATAACTCAAGCGCTAAATGCAGCTTGCGCAGCAGTTGCTGCTGGGATTGTCGGCTGTTATTAATGACTTTACGCCGTTCCGGAACAGCGCTATCCAACTTAAACCAGAGTTTGCCACCGAGTTTATTAAAGTGCTTAAGCCCTGCTTGAACACCGGGCAGATGAAGCAAACTGCCATTGGAAATTATCACCAGTTTGATGCTGGGCAGCAAGGCACTAGCTTGAGCAACTCTGCCAATCAGGTCAATCAAGCGTTCGAATTCCTTAATGCTGGTCGGTTCACCGTTGCCCGACAAAGCGATATCTTTGATGACTTGATGTTCGGGCGCAACCTGAAATTGCTTATAAAAAGCTCCGTTGTTGACCTGTTCCAAAAACCAGCGTAACTCAGCCTCTAACAGCTCAAAATCGACTGGCGGCGCACCGCCTAATACCAACGCCGGCACTTGGCAGTAAAGACAGCGCCAATTACAGGCATTGTTGGTATTGACATTAATGCCGATGGATAAGCCACCGGCCCTTCTCGACAGGACCGGATACACATACTTAAGACCTGCAAGGTCTCGACGATGATCTTGTATCGATAACCCTGCCATCAGTCGATGCGCAGCACTTAACCGACCCAGATCCGTGCGTTTCTGAACATGCGCATCCAGGGACCGTATTCATTCCAGTCATTCGAATGCCAGGAGTTTTGGATGGTTCTGAAACAGCGCTCAGGATGCGGCATCATGATCGTGAAGCGACCGTCTTGAGTAGTTAAACCGGTAATGCCTAATTCAGAGCCATTCGGATTCGCCGGAAAATTAGTGGTCACTTGACCATAGTTGTCAACGTAAACGACGCTAACTAAGCGAGAGTCGCTCGCCTCTTTTGCGCCCTGCAGTCCGCCTACGAAAACCGCGCGCCCTTCACCGTGAGCAACCACCACTGGAATGCGCGAACCTGCCATGCCGCTCAGTAAAATCGACGCTGATTCCTGAATTTCGACCAGCGCGACCCGTGCCTCGAATTGCTCGGATAAATTACGTTGGAATTCCGGCCAATGTTCTGCACCCGGAATTAATTCCTTAATTCCGGACATCATCTGACAACCGTTACAGACGCCAAGACCAAAGGTATCATCGCGTCTGAAAAAGTTACTAAATTCCTCTCGAGCCCGTTGATTGAACAGAATAGACTTAGCCCAGCCACCCCCTGCACCTAGTACGTCACCGTAGGAGAATCCGCCGCAAGCGACTAGCCCCTTAAAGTCATGCAAACTGACCCGGCCAGTGATGATATCGGTCATGTGAACGTCAATCGCGGTAAAACCTGCGCGATCAAAAGCCGCTGCCATTTCAACGTGACCATTTACGCCCTGTTCTCGCAAAATAGCGACTTTGGGGCGTTCCAAACGCGCAAAATGCACGGTCAGATCTTGGTTGAGATCAAAACTTAACCGAACATTCAAACCAGGATCAAGATCGTCGGCAATGCGTTCAAATTGCTGTCTGGCACAGTCCGGATTATCACGCAGGGCTTGCATGCGGTAACTGACTGCGGACCAGTATGTTTGTAGCTCGGCACGACCGGCACTATAAACGAGCTGTTCTGCATGCATAATGCGTAAGGTTTGATCATGGGTAATGCTTCCAATGACATGATGACATTCGGCCAACCCAAAATCCGCCAAGATTGTTCGCACCTGTTCAAGCTCAGTTTGGCGAACTTGAATAACCGAGCCGAGTTCTTCATTAAACAAAGACGCCAGGACATCTTGCCCCAGATCATCAAGCACCATAGTCACGCCTAAGCGACTTGCAAAGATCATTTCAGCAATAGTCGCCAATAAGCCGCCATCGCTACGATCATGATAAGCGAGAATGTGTTCATGACTATGCAAGGTTTCAAGTGCATCAAAAAAGCCTTTGAATAGCGCGATATTATCCAAATCCGGACAATCCGTTCCCAATTGCTTATAGACCTGAGCTAGCACTGAACCGCCTAAGCGATTTTTTCCAGCCCCCAAATCGAGTAAGAGCAGAACGCTGTCAGTATTTTGTAATTCAGGGGTAAGCGTTTTCGAAATATTATCAACCGGCGCAAAAGCCGTCACGATCAGCGATAACGGTGCGGTCATCGATTTCTCTTGACCGGCATCCTGCCAAACCGTTTTCATCGACAAGGAATCCTTACCGACCGGAATCGCAATCCCAAGCGCCGGACATAATTCCAAACCCACCGCTTTTACGGTGTCAAATAACGCCGCATCTTCACCTGGACTCCCTGCCGCCGCCATCCAGTTCGCCGATAATTTAATATCTTGCAGCGATTGAATGCCTGCTGCGACTAAATTGGTAATCGCTTCCCCAATCGCCATCCGTCCTGACGCGGCAGGATTGAGTAACGCCAACGGGGTGCGCTCCCCCATCGCCATCGCTTCACCGGTCAGGGCATAAAATCCTGACGCAGTCACCGCAACATCGGCGACCGGCACCTGCCAAGGACCGACCATTTGATCTCTAGCGACCAAGCCAGTTACGGAACGATCACCAATATGAATCAAATAACTTTTGTCAGCGACCGCCGGAAAGGTCAACACCCGCTGGACCGCATCGGCCAAACTGATATCATTCAAATTCAGGGCGATTAATTCAGGTTTACTATGCTGCACCTGACGATGCATTTTGGGTGGTTTGCCGAACAATAACGACATCGGAATATCAATCGGTTGATTTTCAAATTGATTATCGTAAAGACTCAAATGTTCTTCAGTGGTCACTTCACCGATCACCGCATACAAACAATGCTCGCGTTCACAGAAGGCTTCAAATTGCTCAAGGGCTTCAGGTTTGACTGCGACTACATAGCGTTCCTGAGCTTCGTTACACCAAATTTGCATCGGCGACATGCTTAAATCGGCATTCTGCACATAGCGCAATTCAAAACGTCCACCTTTTTGACAATCGTGGACAATTTCAGGCACCGCATTGGATAAGCCACCGGCACCGATATCATGGACCGAAATGATGGGGGTATCATCGCCTAGCGCATTACAATGATTGATCACTTCCTGACAACGGCGCTGCATTTCAGGATTCTCGCGTTGTACCGACGCAAAATCGAGTTTTTCGCAGCCTTCGCCGGACGCTTGAGACGAAGCCGCGCCGCCCCCCAGACCGATCAACATCGCCGGTCCCCCGAGAATTACGATATAAGCGCCTTCGGGAATACTATGTTTTTTGACCAGCATCGGTCGGATATTACCCATGCCGCCTGCCAACATAATCGGCTTATGGTAGCCGCGCAACTGGTGGTTATCACTTCCCAGTACGGGTTGCTCAAAGGTTCTAAAGTAGCCCGCCAAATTGGGCCGACCGAATTCGTTATTGAACGCAGCACCGCCTAATGGTCCCTGCAACATAATATCCAACGCGGAGGCAATCCGTTCAGGTTTGCCATAATCTTCTTCCCAGGGTTGAATAAAGCCGGGAATTTTTAGATGCGAAACCGAAAAACCGGTCAAACCGGCTTTGGTCGCCGAACCACGCCCGGTCGCGCCCTCGTCGCGGATTTCACCGCCGGAACCCGTTGCCGCACCTGGAAATGGCGAAATAGCCGTTGGATGGTTATGCGTCTCGACTTTCATCAGAATATGCGCGTCCTCCTCATGATAGGCATATTCGCCATTCAAAGGATTACGAATAAACACCCGCGCTTTGGAGCCTTGAATGACCGCAGCGTTATCGCTATAAGCCGACAGAATGCCGTGCGGATGTTGCTGACTGGTATGCCGAATCATGCCGAACAAGGTCTGCGCCTGCTCAATGCCGTCAATCGTCCAGGCCGCATTGAAAATTTTATGTCGACAATGTTCCGAATTAGCTTGAGCGAACATCATAAGCTCAACATCGGTCGGATCTCGACCTAATTGCAAGAAACTTTCTGCCAAATAATCCAGTTCATCTTCCGATAAAGCCAGTCCTAAAGTGGCATTGGCCTGAATCAGTGCGGGGCGACCCTCAGCCATGAGTGGAACAGTCTGTAACGGCGCGGCCGGGCGTTCGGTAAAGAGCTCCAACGCATCGAAGTCATGCACCACGGCCTGGGTCATTCGGTCATGTAATAAAGCGCTGATTTGCTGAGATTCGCTTGGATCGATGTGCGCGAGTCCTGTCAGGGTATAGACAATACCACGCTCGATACCCAGGATATTTGTTAAACCGCAGCGTTGGGCAATTTCAGTCGCCTTGCTCGACCACGGGGAAATGGTACCCACGCGAGGCACCACAATAAATTCGACGCCTGAATTATGTGGCACCGATTCGCCACTCACCCCATAGCTCAATAAACGCGTCAAGATTTTGTGATCTTGAGGCGTTAATTCATCGGCTGCATGGATAAAATGAACATACTGCGTAGAAAGGCCTTGAATTCCTGGAACAATACTTTGTAATTGTGACAGTAATTTACGAACGCGGAATTCCGACAGCGCAGGGGTTCCAAAGATTTTTAACATGATGGATACAAGAGAAAAATAAAGTTAATGAATAGGTGCTTAACCTAGAGCATGACAGGGATTAACAATCCATTATTCCTTCAAGGATTGTTGCAGTGCTTCCTGCAGCGACTGAAATAATTTTACGCATTTTTCATCTTCACAGGCCTGATTATCCTTTCTCAATAGCTTGATGTATGTTTGCTCCTGCTGATCAAACAACGCAATTTTATATTCCTGCTCAAGCATTTTGTTGGCATCGAATAAAAATGCCACATCGTCCCAAATCGAATTATCGGCGAGTGGCTGAAAATCAGGATCGTAGAGAACGATAAAATAATAGCCCTTATCGTTGCGCTCTGTAATTTCAAAGATTTTTCGCGTCAAGGCTTTGCCGACAATACGCCAAGACCGTTCTATATTTTGGTTAACGCGAAGCTGCGCGCCCTTCCCCACCTCGTCGATTCGCACTATTTCAGTCACTTTAGGTTTCGCCGAGTCATCAACGTCAGAGGCGAAATTTTTGTTAATCAGCGCCTTTTCAACTAATGGGTCTGATGGTGATGCACCGGCTTCACCGAAAGGAATCGCTTGAACCATGGTCGGATTATCAGGCGCGGTCACTACCTTTGGAGACCCGGCTTTTTCAGGAATTGGCGCGGTTTTGATCGGCGCAACTGGAGCTACCACTTTAGTCACTGGGGTACGTGCTTGGGTAGGCATCGGCGGTGTCGTCCGAGCCTGGTTCTGAAGCTCTACCGGTATCACCAAGGCAGGAATTTCGTTGGTATAACGATAATCTTTTTCCTTATCGGGAAAATAGCTCTGAATGGTTTCACAACCAGCCAGGATTAGAGTGGACGAAAGTCCTACTAGAATTATTTTAGATTTCATTGAATTACTTCAGCTCGTTGCATGGCTTTACGCACAATGGGAAAACACGCTTCCGTCAACCAAGTTAGGGGTAAACGAATTCCGCGCTTCATCATTCCCATTTCGGCGACTGCCCATTTGACAGGAATAGGATTTGATTCGATAAACAGGTTTTTATGCAAATCATGTAATTTTTCGTCGATCAGTTCGGCAGTTTTTCGGTCGCCGACCATCGCGGCAACGATCATTTGATGGACGAGTTTCGGTGCAACGTTGCCGGTTACCGTAATGCTGCCATTACCACCCAACAGGCAAAATTCCATGCTGCTGGCATCATCTCCTGTATAAATCGCAAAATCTGGACCGCATAAGTTGCGAATTTCTGCCACTCTCGACAGGTCGCCGGTCGCTTCTTTAATGCCCACAATGTTCTTAACTTTTGCCAAACGGCCTACCGTGTGCGGTAACATGTCGCAGGCAGTTCGTCCTGGAACATTATAGAGAATCTGGGGGATATCCACCGATTCTGCAATCGCAGCGTGATGTAAAAACAGTCCTTCCTGAGTCGGTTTATTGTAATAAGGCGTGACTAAGAGGCAGGCATCCGCTCCTACTTGTTTGGCGCGTTCGGTCAAGGCAATTGCTTCAGTGGTTGAATTGGCGCCTGTACCTGCAATCACAGGGATGCGCCCCCGCACATATTCGACGATCGCTTTAATAACAGCAACATGCTCTTCTTCATCAAGCGTAGCCGACTCACCAGTGGTTCCGACCGCAACCAGTGCATCTGTTCCCTGTTCAATATGAAACTCAACCAAGTTTTGAAGACTTGGGTAATCGACCGCGCCCTCATCATCCATTGGCGTCACTAATGCGACGATACTGCCTTGAATCATGCCTTTCTCTCATCCAATAAATAAAAACTGCTGCATTATAGCAAGCTATTGACTAAAACTCAGCCCGCTAACCGAAGTTTGCCGCCAAATCTAATTAACTGTCATACCCCAAAGGATTGCTTTCCTGCCAGCGCCAGGCATCCACGATCATATCCGCCAAAGATTTTTCAGCCCGCCAGTCCAAAGCGTGTTCTGCATAAGCAGGATCGGCATAACAAACGGCAATATCGCCCGAACGCCGTGGAGCAATTTTATAGTTTACGGGTTTACCAATCACTTGCTGAAAAGTATTCACCATATCAAGCACACTATAACCATTTCCAGTGCCTAAATTAAATGGCCGACACGCCCCTTCGGCGTAAAAGTCTTTATTTAGCGCCGCTAACGCTTTTAAATGGCCTTTAGCCAAATCGACGACATGAATGTAATCTCTGACGCCAGTGCCGTCATGGGTTGGATAATCGTCACCGAATATGGACAGTTGCGACAATTTGCCGACCGCGACCTGCAATACGTAAGGCATCAGATTATTAGGGATATCACGCGGATCTTCGCCGATCAGGCCACTGACATGCGATCCGATCGGATTAAAATAGCGCAGCAAGGCAATTTTCCAGGGATTAGGCGTATTTGCTAACTGATCAGCGGTTGAGAAATCCCTCAGAATATCTTCAATCATCAGCTTGGTCCGACCATACGGATTCGTAGCCGATAATGGAAAATCCTCTCTTATTGGCACACTCTGAGGGTCGCCATAAACCGTGGCCGAGGAACTGAACACGAGTTTTTTAACGCCGGCATCATGCATCGCCTCCAGCAAAACCAGAGTACCATTAACGTTATTTTGGTAGTAGCGTGCAGGCTGTAAGCAGGATTCTCCAACCGCTTTCAATCCGGCAAAGTGAATCACTGCATCAATCTCATGTGAGCGAAACACTCGATCCAACCCATGCTTATCGAGAATATCGAGCTCATAGAAGCTGATTTCTTGATGAGTGATCTGTTCAACACGACGAATCGCTTCATGTTTACTGTTAAATAAATTATCCACCACCACCACGTTAAAACCCGCTTCCAATAATTCAACACAGGTATGGCTTCCAATATATCCCGCACCACCGGTCACTAATATGGTCATTGTTTTTTTCATAAGAATTTTAAAGAAGTCAGCTTAAAAAAGAAAAATCGGGAATATTGAGCTATACATTTGTTTATATTAGTGATATTCAAAAACCCGTCGAGAAAAGTATAACACGGCTTAAATCCTGGCTTGAACGATTTGCCCCAGGTTTCATTATTGTAAGAACATCAGTCTGGCGAGTTACGGATTGATAATCCGAACACTTAGAGCCTATAGTCTAACCTCTATTTTAGAAATCGAAAGCGTAACTAAACCTTCGATACTATTACAGAATTTAACCTATAGACTGCCTTATTGATCGGTTATAATAATTTCTTCCAAATATTTAACTTTAAAGGTAACTTTATGGATCAAATCACTGACGAAGAACGAAAACAAATTCTAGAAAGTCCCCCGGTCGGCACTTTCGCGCTAATGACCACTGTGATCGGCGGTATGGTCGTAGCATGGCTCTTTCTTTATTACGGTATATTTCTGCCTAGAGGCTAGGATTCGTTATGCAATCAGATTCACCAAAACCCACTACCAAGGAGTGTCTGCTTGGATTATGCGCCTCGTTGCGTACGATCCACATCGATCCTCTCGAAAAAAAATGGATTACCTTCTCATTGCTGATCATTGGCTTGTTTGTCGGCATTATTACCCTGGATGCGCTGTTTCATGGCGTTAATCCACCAAGTAAAGTTGAAACAATCGATTCGGCCAGACTGCATTTAAGCGAGGAATTCGCCGAAGACAAACTGGGCGTATCGGTTGATGGCGCAGGCAATGTGATTGTGCGCATGGTTGCAGGCCGTTACGCGTTTATGCCCAAGCACATCAGCGTACCCGCTGGAACACCGTTAACATTTCGTTGGGTCAGCATGGATGTGCTGCATGGCGTCCATATTCCGATGACCAATATGAGCACCATGATCGTGCCGGGTTATGTCGCTGAAGTGACCACTACCTTCCCGACGCCAGGTGAGTATCCGCTCATTTGTAATGAATATTGCGGCCTGGGCCACAATCACATGTGGAGCAATATTTCCGTCGTTGCCAAAGAAAACTGGAGCGCTCTTGCCACTGTAAAAGGAGGATCGAATAATGAATGATGCAGCAGAACGTAAACTGGCAATCAGCCACATGTGGGTAGCGTTCGCGGCCTTCATCGTGGCCTGCTTATTAGGCGAGTACCAAGTCATCGAACGCAGCGGTTTTTTCCCTGCGTTGGATTCAAATAGTGTCTATTTTGCCTCGGTCAGTACCCACGGGGTCCTCATGGCATTCGTCTTAACCACTTTTTTTATCATGGGTTTCGGCTATTACATCGCAACCACCACCCTTAAGCAACCGGTCTGGAATAAGCAACTGGCCTGGATCGGCTTCTGGGTAGCGTTGACCGGCGTCGTCTTGGCGGCAATTCCGTTACTGACCGGCAAAGCCTCAGTGCTCTACACCTTCTATCCACCGATTGTGGCGCATGCGTCGTTCTACATCGGCGCGACCCTGTTAGTGGTCGGTTCCTGGGTGTGGTGTGTGATCATGTTAGTGATGTTTAGCCAATGGAAAAAGGCCAACCCTGGCCAAGCGGTGCCCTTAGCAATGTTTGCAACAGCGGCCAATGCGATGCTCTGGCTCTGGACCAGTGCCGGTGTGGCATTGGAAGTATTATTCCAGCTAATTCCGTTATCGCTCGGCTGGATTGATACGATTGATCCGGGTCTTGCCAGAACATTGTTTGCTTGGACGCTGCATCCGATTGTATATTTCTGGTTGATTCCCGCCTACACAGCTTACTACGTGTTTGTGCCTAAACAGGCAGGCGGTTATTTGTTCAGCGAAGAAATGGCTAGATTGGCGTTTATCGTTCTGGCGGTCTTTGCTTTGCCGATCGGTTTTCACCATTTATACATGGATCCTGAACAAGCTAAAGGTTGGAAATTATTGCATGCAATCGGTACCTTTGTCGTAGCTTTACCGACACTGGTCACGGGTTTTACCGTCATAGCTTCCCTCGAAATTGCCGGTCGCCTTCGCGGTGGTAAAGGCCTATTCGGTTGGATTGGTAAATTACCATGGACCAATCCGATGACACTGGCGGTCATCTTATCCTTATTGATGCTGATCTTTGGCGGCTTTGGCGGTATCGTTAATGCCAGTTATGCGATGAATGCTATGGTGCACAATACTGCTTGGGTTTCAGGTCATTTCCACCTGATTTTCGCGGGTACCACTATTATCATGTATTTTGCGATTGCCTACTATCTATGGCCCTTACTCGTCGGTAAACCATTGTTTTCAAGAACAATGGCACTCGTACAGTTATGGACTTGGTTCATCGGTATGACCATTTTAACCACTCCTTGGCACGTCCTCGGTTTATTAGGTCAGCCGCGGCGTATTTCGAGCGTGGTTTACAATAATTTACTGACCTTGTCATGGAAACCCTACGAGTTGATGATGATTTTCGGCGGCTTGATTTTGCTGGGTTCAGCCTGTGCACTTATCTACAATCTGGTGAAAACACAACTAGCGCCGACGACTGAGAACTTCAGTGAACAAATTGAATTTGCCGAACCGCTTCGTCCGGTCACGGCATTGCCGGAACATTTGAACGATCTTAAACTGTGGAACAAAATCATTGCGGTCTTAATGGCCATCAGTTTCGGTTATCCAATCTTACAGTTCTTTTTCATGGAAACCTTTGGTTCAAACGGATGGGGATATTAATCATGAAACGCATCGCCCTACTATTAATGCTCGTAACGCCAGTGATCATTGCCGCGCCTTCGTCTGAAGTCGCCTGGACACCGGCACTGTTAAAGTCAGTTAAAAACGCCAATCCGGCCAAGGGCAAAGAATTGGCTGCGGCCAAAACTTGTACGTCGTGCCACGGTGAAACCGGCATCAGCAATGCTCCAGATACCCCATCTCTGGGTGGTCAATTAGCGACTTCGCTGTATAAACAATTACGCGATTATGCCAAAGGCAGTCGTCAGCATGACTTAATGAGCTCAGTTGCGAGTGGACTTAGCGAACAAGAAACCGCTGATATTGCTGCTTACTATGCTTCGTTAGCCTTACCTGCTAACAAAAGCAGCAGCGAAAGCTCCGACAAAACTGAAAAATTAGTGGAACTCGGCGATGACAAGCGCATTTTACCGCCCTGCGAAGTCTGTCATGGTTCGAATGGTCAAGGTGAAAAAATGGATATTCCGGCGTTGAAAGGTCAGCGTGCAGATTATCTGGTAAAAACCATGCTCGAATTCAAAAACGGTCAACGGCATAACGATATTTACAGTCGCATGCGCCGTATTGCCGAGCAATTGTCCGAGCAGGAAATTAAAGATCTGGCAAACTATTATCAGACTCTTGATTAAAAGTAGAAAACCGAATGCGACGGGGCAAGGTCCTCGTCGCATCTCTTTAAAGCATCAACATACGCTGCACTTAACATGATGACTTTTATCAAACTCAAGTCCAAAATTTCCACCTAACAGGTTGTTGATTTTATCGGCTTACCATACTTTATATGGTAGATAAGTTGTATATTTTGCACCATATATTGTATGTGATGTGCATTTTTCAACAGCCTGCTAAACCTTTTAAAATTACTGCCTTATTATGTGGCGGATTCAACTCCGAAGTGCAATCGCCAATAATAGGATATTAAGGAAGGCTAACTGATATAGTGCCAAGCTTTTTTCTATCCGACTAAAGACGAGAATGAACTTGAAAGACTACCATCAGTTAACCCAAGCACTAAGATACCAGA
>CANNKG010000057.1 GCA_947505105.1 Methylococcaceae bacterium
GGTATCTTAGTGCTTGGGTTAACTGATGGTAGTCTTTCAAGTTCATTCTCGTCTTTAGTCGGATAGAAAAAAGCTTGGCACTATATCAGTTAGCCTTCCTTAATATCCTATTATTGGCGATTGCACTTCGGAGTTGAATCCGCCCTTTTATTTATGGCACTGTATTATGACTTGCCGGTGTACCGCGCACGTATGGGCTGATACCGAAGATATTTGAATGTCCCAATAAGTGTAAGGTGGTTCCGCTTTAGCAAACCACCAGCAACGGAACTATGAAACCAAACCTTGCCAGACATTCGGGCAAGGTTTTTTTATCCTAAAAAGAGCAGTTGAGACCTTAAAATTCCGTTCGCCCTGAGTTTATCGAAGGGTTGAATGGGATTTTAAGGTCTCACCGCCTGGGTGGACGCATAGTAAACCGTCCATGCTTCGACTGGGCTCAGCACGAACGGTTTACCATGCGTTTAACTGCTCTTTTTAGGTTTATTTGTTACAAAGCATAAAGCACTTGTCGCCGAGTAGTTGGGGGGGGCTATTTATACCCACGCGCTAGGATTTACGAATATTAAATGGTGGGCAAAATAGCGCTGCCCACTCAGTGTTTTTTTTGACAGATAAAAAGAATTTTTCCGCAGCGTGATCTTTCAATCTCAACTAACGTGGACCGTTGACATCTTCCGGATCACCTTCGTATGGCGTTGCGTATTTGCAATCTTTTTGCGGACAGACTTTTTCGACGCCGTGTTTTTTGGTGGATTTGACCGTCAAAATTGGCCAATCACAGCTTGGACAACTTTCTTTGATCGGTGCGTTCCATAACGCATAACTGCATTTGGGATAGCCTGAGCAGGAATAGAAAATTTTACCGGAGCGTGCTTTGCGTTTCAAAATGCTGCCTACTTTGCATTGTGGGCATTGCACTTGGGTATCTAAGGGTTTTTCGAGTGATTCAATATGCTTGCAGGTCGGGTATGCGCTACAGCCGATGAATTTGCCGTAACGTCCGGATTTTATTACTAGCGTTGAATTGCATTCAGGACAGGTTCTGCCTTCCACAACGTCGCTTTCGGCGTTTCCGGCATTTTTATCATCATCGAGATTGCGCGTGTAGGAACACTCTGGGTAATGAGTACAGCCGATAAAGCGACCATTTCTGCCTAAGCGAATCGATAACGGGTTGCCGCAGGTTGGACATTGTTCATCGAGGGCTTCTTGGGTCACATCTTTGCGTTGAACGGAGCTTTCTTTCTCCTGAATCAACTGGCTGAAAGGTTTCCAAAAATCACTCATTAACGGAACCCATTCTTTTTCACCACGCGAAACCTCGTCGAGTTGATCTTCAAGGTTGGCGGTAAAATCGTAATCCACGTATTTGGTGAAATGCTCGGTTAAAAATTTATTGACGATACGGCCTACGTCGGTCGGATAAAAACGTTTGGTTTCGAGAGTGACGTATTCACGATTTTGCAGCGTAGAAATGATCGACGCATAGGTGGAGGGCCTGCCAATGCCATATTCTTCTAAGGCTTTAACCAAGGTAGCTTCGTTATACCGCGGCGGTGGTTCGGTAAAATGCTGTTCCGCGAGGATGTCGTTCAGGGGCACCGGGCGGCCTTCTTCCATCGGCGGCAGGAATGATTCTTGATCGTCATTGATCGCGTTGTCATCCTTACCTTCAAGGTAAACCATCATAAAACCCGGATCAGCAATGCTTGAACCGGTCGCTCTGAAAATATGTTCCCCGGCATCGCCACAGCTTAGGTCAACCGAGATGGTATTCAGGGTCGCATGCAGCATCTGACAAGCCACCGTGCGTTTCCAGATTAGTTCGTATAATTTGAACTGTTCGGCGCTTAAATAGGCTTTGATATCGGTTGGCAAGCGTCTGGCCGAGGTTGGACGAATCGCTTCGTGAGCTTCCTGAGCATTTTTGGATTTGGTTTTAAACTCGCGTACCTCTTTAGGTACATTCTGTTTGCCATACTTTTCGGCGATCAATTCACGAATTTCCTGGACCGCTTCAGCAGCCAGATTGACCGAATCGGTACGCATGTAGGAAATAAGTCCATTGGTTTCGCCGCCGATATCGATCCCTTCATATAATTGTTGGGCGATCATCATGGTCTTTTTGGTGGTGAAACCCAGTTTACGGGCGGCCTCTTGCTGCAAGGTCGAGGTAATAAACGGCGCAGCGGGATGACGCTTGCGTTGTTTTTTCTCGAGTTTAGTTACAAGGAGTTTGCCGTCTGCCGCATCGAGCAAAGCTTGACGGGTTTGTTGCGCCTGCTCATCGTTTTCGATGCTGAATTGGCTAATTTTGGCGCCGTTGTATTGAATAAGTTTGGCTTTAAAATTTTGCTCGGCGGCGGTTAAGGCCGCATCGATCGTCCAGTATTCACGGGTTTTGAACGCCTCAATTTCCAGCTCGCGTTCGACAATCATTCGTAGCGCGGGGCTTTGAACCCGACCGGCGGAAAGTCCGCGCCGAATTTTCTTCCACAGCAAGGGCGATAATTTGAAACCGACCAGATAATCGAGGGCGCGCCGCGCTTGCTGGGCATTGATTAAGTTGATTGATAACTCGCCAGGATTGGCAATTGCTTCAGTGACGGCTTTTTTGGTAATTTCGTGGAAAATTACCCGATGGATGGCTTTGTTTTTCAGTAATTTTTTTTCATTGAGCAATTCGTATAAGTGCCATGAAATTGCTTCACCCTCACGATCCGGGTCGGTGGCGAGGTAAAGCGTGTCTGCGTCTTTAAGCGCTTTGGATATCTCCTGAACATGGCGTTGATTGCGCTCGATAAGCTGGTATTTCATTGCGAAATCGTGTTCGGTGTCGACTGCGCCCTCTTTGGGGATTAGATCGCGCACATGACCATAAGAGGCCAGGACTTTGTAATCCTTGCCGAGATATTTCTCAATGGTTTTTGATTTTGCAGGGGATTCTACAATGATTAGATTTTTAGTCATTAGATAAGGCTGACAGCTCTGGGAAATTAATGTAAATACGCGGGAGCATAGTCGTAAATAATGTCTTCCATTCTTGAAAATGCAAGTTCTTCATTGGGTAAACTGAGTAATACCATCAGAACAATCCATTTGAGTTTATCCAATGAAATATCTTCGTCTTCAAGGATCATGGCTCGGTCAATGACGAGCTCTCGATTCGAAGCATTTAAAATATCGTTTTGTTCTAAATAGATCAGGAAATTTTGACAATCAATATCCAATTTGGCCTGCTCTTGAGTGCAAAAAATTCGAAAAGTCGGGTTCATTTTGGCCGTAATCGGTCGTTGACAACTGAGCGATTCCAGCCAATCAAATGCCTTACTCACTTCTGGTTGTTCGAATCCTGCTGCGATAAGTTCGTTGAGCATGTCGTCGCTGTCGATAAAATCATCGAAGTTTTCGCTGTTCATGTAGTTTTCGAACAAGTAAATTAGCACATCAAAAAAATCTTCTTTCATAATCACTTTTTATTTAATACGGGTATAACCGCCGCCGGAAGCGGATGTAATATAGCCTTGTAACTCTAAAAGCAGTAGCATTGAAGCAATTGCTTCAACTGATTCACCGGTTTGTGCCACTAAGTTGTCGACGGAAGTTGGGCTGTAAAGTATAAGATTCAATAATTTTTGTTGCTCCAGGTCAAGCTTTGATTGCTCTGGTGGACAAATGTTTTTTGTATCCTGTTGATTATAATGATTTAGTTCATCGAGAATATCTTGAGTAGTCTCGACAAGCTTGGCACCCTCTCGAATTAGGGCATTACAGCCGCGGGCGAGCGGATTATGGATTGAGCCGGGAATAGCAAACACCTCTCGATTTTGTTCCAGAGCCATGCGCGCGCTGATGAGTGAGCCGCTTTGCTTGGCTGCTTCAACCACGAGCAAACCCTGGCACAAGCCACTGATGATTCGATTTCGGCGCGGAAAGTGCCCTGCCTTTGGAGCGGTGCCGGGTGGAAATTCAGAAACCATCGCGCCGCTATTCACAATTTCCGTGGCCAATTGGGTATGGCAAGCAGGATAGACTAAGTCTAAGCCGGTTCCGGCAACCGCAATGGTCAGTCCTTTCGCCGCTAACGCACCTTGGTGACTTGCGGCGTCAATGCCGATGGCTAGACCGCTGGTAATGGTAAATCCTGCTTCACTAAGGTTCTGAGCGAAATTAAACGCAATTTGTTTGCCATCCTGAGTAGGATTCCGACTTCCCACAATAGCAATTTGATCGGTTGATAAGGCTTGGTAATGACCACAGACAAACAAAATGGGCGGCGGGTCGGCGATTTCCTTTAATTGCGCCGGGTATTCCGAGTCTATTATTCTAAGCGCATAATTTCCGGGTTGTTCAAGCCATTTTAAATCCTGATCAATCACTTCCCATGCGGGATTTCGAATAAACTGAATACTGCGCTCGGAGAGGCCAAGTGTCTTCAGTGCTGCGTAACTTTCCTCAAATAATTGCTCCGGAGTCAAGGATTCCAGAATTTTGAGAAACGTCCGGCAACCGACGCCTGGTGTTCTCAGCGTCGCCAGCCAGAATTTGATATCAGTGGGAGTATTCAGGGGGTTTTTACTTTATCAAGTACGTGAATTGCTTGGGTCGCTTGCATTACTAGGGCATAACTGACTCGCTCAAACACTCGAAATACCATGAGGCTGCCTGCACTTTCTTCCGGAAGCACTACGCTGGTGTTAACCTCACCACTGTATTTATCATGCACGACCTTGCCGCGTTGAAAAATATCCAGAACATGGCCGACATCCAGTCCGTTCGCCGTGCCTTTATCAATGACGACAATATTATATTGACCGATTTGCGATACGCCATTGAGGACACTGATGATGTTACCGGTGACCGGAGTCTTGGGAGGGCGGGGGAAGTAGTTCAAGACGACTGGCGAGGCCATATTGGGCATCACTCGATCACCGATACGGATTTCACCACTTGCTTTATTTACGATTAAGGTTGCGATTTCACCCGGTGTCTGTAAAGTGATGTCCGCTACATAGGTAGCCTCGTATCCCAATATTTCGCTGGTTTCGGGACTGATATACGGCGCTCCTTGGCGATAAACGATGTATTGCTGGGTATTGGCGGCATCATTGATTGACCGCACATAAATTCTGTCTCCGGCACCAACAATCAAATGTTCCCCGGCAAAGTCGATGATGTACGGAGCTGCTTGAAGTTCACCGGCCTGAACTACTTTCGGCGAGGATAAAAATTGCGCAATCTTGTTGCTTGGAATCAGCTTAATCGCTTGTTCGATCGGATATTCCCGAATTTGAGGCGAAAGTTTTTGGTCGCGCGTTAATATTTCTCCACGATTTAAAATACTGATTTGCGGTTTACCATCTTGTAAGGTTAATCCCAAAACATCGCCGGGATAGATCAAATTTGGATTTCTGATTTGGGGGTTTGCTCGCCAGAGCATGGGCCACTGGGTGGGTTTTTCGAGAAATTCACCAGCGATCGACCATAGGGTGTCGCCGTCGATAACTTGATATTGATCAGGATGGTTAGGCCTAAGTTTAATATCATCTGCCAACGTATGTATGCTAAAAATAAGCGGGATAAGCCATCCCAGGGCAATGCGCAAAGTCATACACAAGGTCCTGTCAGTTAAATGATTCTAAAGATTGATTTTTTATTGTTGACAATATTAAAGCGGGTGTCAATTCATTAGTGATCTGAATATCTATAACGAAATATGATGCTCCAAAGTTCGAGACAAAGCCGAGCTTAGCAATGCTATATTTTCGATCAAAAAGCGTCCGTACCAATAAATTTAACGAGCGGGTTCTGATTCAGGGCATTTTCATATAGAATTCTTAGCTTCTAACATTATAGTGGAGAATTTGGTGGGTGTTTTAACTATTCTTGAGTTTCCGGATGAGCGGTTGCGACATAAAGCGGCCGTAGTCAATAGAGTTGACAGTGGCATAAGAACCCTAGTCAAGGATATGTTGACAACCATGTACGAAGCGCATGGAGTGGGTTTGGCGGCGACTCAGGTAAATGTGCATAAACGGGTGATTGTGATTGATGTCAGCGAAGAAAAAAATAGCCCACTGTGTCTGATTAACCCAGTGATCTTGACGCGTGACGGTCAAGAGGAGTCGAATGAAGGCTGTTTATCGGTGCCGGGTTTTTTTGAACCGGTCAACCGGGCAAAACACATTACCTTGAAAGCGCTTGACGAAGAAGGGAACGAATTTGAAATGGCCGCTGATGGTTTGCTGGGTGTATGTATCCAACATGAGATGGATCATCTGGAAGGCAAATTGTTTGTCGATTACTTATCTTCTTTGAAACGAGAGCGAATCAAAAAGAAACTAGAAAAAATCCATAAAGGACGCTGAAATATTCATGAGAATCATCTTTGCAGGTACCCCAGAATTTGCAGTACCGAGTCTTCAAGCATTATTGAATTCCGAACATCAAATCTGTGCAGTCTATACCCAACCTGATCGTCCTGCCGGACGGGGTCGAAAATTATCAGCCAGTCCGGTTAAGGAACTCGCTTTGCAAGCAGGATTGGAGGTTTTTCAACCGGAATCGTTAAAAAAACCGGAGGAAGTCGCGCGTTTGCAAGCCTTTGAGGCAGATCTGATGGTGGTGGTCGCTTATGGCATGATTTTGCCGCAAACGGTGCTGGATGTGCCGAAGTTTGGCTGTATCAATGTTCATGGTTCATTATTACCGAAATGGCGAGGTGCAGCACCGATCCAGCGCTCAATTATGGCGGGCGATGCCGAAACCGGGGTCACTATTATGCAGGTGGTTCTGAAATTGGATGCAGGTCCCATGCTCCACAAAGAGCGCTTACCTCTAAGCGGCAATGATACTTCGAGCCTAGTCTACGAAAAGTTAGCGCATCTGGGTGCCATTGGGTTGACTAAGGTGTTGCAGCAAATGGATGCGGGAACTTTGCAGATTGAGCCTCAGGATGAAAGTTTGGTCACTTATGCGGAAAAATTGACCAAAAATGAAGCGATTCTCGATTGGACTCAACCTGCAACAGTATTAGCGCATAAAGTGCTTGGTCTAAATGCTTGGCCAGTGGCTCAAACGATGTTCAATGGCGAAGTATTGCGAATTTGGCAGGCAAATGTTGATGCGGCTTCCGTAGATAGAGATCCTGGAATGGTGCGCGTTGAGGATGGGCGTGTATTAGTGGCGACCGGCGAAGGTTGGTTGAACCTGCTCGAAGTTCAATTGCCCGGTGGTAAAAGGATGGCGATTCAGGCGTTTCTGAACGCTCATACAATGGACGGAGTAGCGCTTGGATGATCTCCAGCAATTTAGTTCTCATTCATTTCAAGAATCCTGTTTAAAGTATATTTCGCTCGTCTGGGCACTTGACATCCCCAGTCAATAACAGTAATTTGAGCAGTTATTTTTTTAACTCTGATAGCGTTGCCAAGAGCCAATTTAATGGAAGAATTTCATCGTATAAGTCGTCTACCTCCCTATGTTTTCAATATCGTGAATGAATTGAAAGCCAAGGCGCGCGCCGCAGGAGAGGATATTATTGATTTTGGTATGGGGAATCCAGACCAGCCAACACCAAAGCACATCGTCGATAAGATGCTTGAATCTGCATCCCGTGGAGACACCCATCGTTACTCGGTTTCTAAAGGAATTCCGCGTTTGCGCAAAGCCATTTGCGGCTGGTATAAGTCGCGTTTCGATGTTGACCTGGATCCCGATACTGAAGCAATTGTTACCATTGGCTCGAAAGAAGGTTTAGCACATCTTGCGCTGGCGACCTTAGGGCCTGGCGATGTGGTATTGGTGCCAAATCCCGCCTATCCGATCCATCCTTATGGCGTGGTAATTGCTGGCGCTGACCTGCGTCATGTACCCTTGGTTAAAGGCGTCGATTTTTTTGAAGAGTTGCACAAGGCCATTGTCGATAGCTGGCCAAAGCCTAAAATGTTAATTCTTAATTTTCCAGGCAATCCAACCAGTCAATGTGTCGAACTGGATTTTTTTGAAAAAATTATTGCGGTTGCCAAAGAACATAATATTTGGGTTGTTCATGATATTGCTTATGTCGATATTGTGTTTGATGGGTATAAGGCACCGTCTATTCTGCAAGTCGAAGGGGCGAAAGAGATTGCGGTAGAGTTTTTCTCGATGTCGAAAAGTTACAACATGCCCGGATGGCGTGTCGGCTACATGTGCGGCAATAAACAATTAGTGTCCGCTTTGGCGCGTATTAAATCCTATCTGGACTATGGGACCTTTACGCCAATCCAGATTGCTGCTATTGCCGCCTTGGAAGGCCCACAAGAGTGTGTCTTGGAAATTTGCGATATGTATCGTAGACGCCGGGATGTCTTATGTGAAGGTTTGGTTTCGCTGGGATGGCCGGTTGAAAAACCTAGAGCGACGATGTTCTTATGGGCAGAAATACCCGATGCTTACAAAGCGATGGGATCACTCGAGTTTTCCAAAAAATTATTGCTCGAAGCTAAAGTAGCGGTTTCTCCCGGTATTGGTTTTGGCCAATACGGAGACGATCATGTCAGATTTAGCTTGATTGAGAATGAACATCGAACCCGTCAGGCATTACGCGGTATTCGCGCAATGTTTAAAAAGGATGGGGTTATTTAGTTCGTCTGATTGATTCATCTTCTGACCACTAAAGTTCAGCTTGATAAATAAACAATGAATATTTTCAGGAGTAAGTGTTGAAGCCGGTAAAAATAGGGGTTTTGGGTCTAGGAACCGTCGGGGGCGGTACTGTCAACGTTTTAAAACGCAATGCCTTAGAAATCGCCCGCCGGGCTGGACGTGAAATTGTGATCACGCGGGCTTCGGCGAAAGATCTAAACCGGACTCGAATTTGTGATACTCACGGTATCGCTTTAACTTCAGATCCGTTTTCGATTGTAAACGATCCCGAAATTGATATTGTTCTTGAACTTATTGGTGGTTTAAGCCCGGCCAAGGAATTGATCTTACAAGCGATTGCCAATGGTAAGCATGTCGTCACCGCCAACAAAGCATTAATTGCTTTGCATGGCAACGAGATATTTGACAAGGCTAGTGCACAGGGCGTCATGATCGCTTTTGAAGCGGCGGTGGCTGGCGGGATTCCGATTATCAAGGCAATCCGTGAAGGGCTCAGCGGCAATCAGATTGAATGGTTGGCTGGGATTATCAATGGAACTTCCAATTTCATCCTCACTGAAATGCGCGATAAGCGGCGAAACTTCCAGGATGTTTTGGGGGAAGCGCAAGCGCTCGGTTATGCCGAGGCAGATCCGACTTTTGACGTTGAAGGCATTGATGCCGGACACAAATTGACGATCTTGGCTTCAATCGCATTCGGGATTCCGCTTCAGTTTGACAAGGTTTATACCGAAGGTATTACTGAGATCACTCCCGAAGACGTCGTTTATGCGCGGGCATTGGGTTATCGTATAAAACATTTGGGTATTGCCAAAAAAACATCTGCTGGAATTGAATTACGCGTCCATCCGACCTTAATTCCCAAAGAGCGTTTATTGGCTAATGTCAACGGTGTCAAGAACGCTGTCGTGGTTAACGGTGACGCTGTTGGTTCAACCTTGTACTATGGTGCCGGAGCAGGCGCGGAGCCCACTGCTTCGGCAGTGGTAGCTGATGTGGTCGACGTGGTGCGCGCGCTTACTGGTGACCCTGAGAATCGAGTACCACATTTGGCTTTTCAAGCCAATGCGATTATGGATTTGCCGGTTTTGAGCTCCGATCAATTCATCTCCGCTTATTATTTACGCTTAACCGCAGAAGATAAACCAGGTGTTTTAGCGGAAGTGACCCGGATTTTAGCGGATCATCAAATCAGCATCGAAGCGATTATTCAAAAGGAACCGAACCACGGCAAAACTACCTTGCCAATCATCATGCTCACCCAAAAAACCCTTGAACATGAAATGAACGCGGCAATCAGCAAAATTGAACAGTTAACGACCATTAGCGGAAAAGTAAATCGTATCCGTTTGGAAACTTTAGGATAAATAACACTATGGCAGCACACAAACACTACACCGGCTTGATCACCCGTTACCGGGATCGTTTACCGATTAGCGACGATACTCGCATTATCAGTTTGAATGAAGGCAATACGCCGATGATCAAGCTTGAAAATATTCCGCGTTTGATCGGTAAAGATGTCACGATTTATGTCAAATTTGAAGGCTTAAATCCAACCGGATCCTTCAAAGACCGTGGCATGACGATGGCGGTCACGAAAGCAGTTGAGGATGGCAGTCAGGCGATTATTTGCGCCTCGACCGGTAATACCTCAGCTTCTGCCGCTGCGTATGCTGCGCGGGCCGGCATCAAAGCATTCGTATTGATTCCTGAAGGCAAAATTGCGTTAGGTAAATTGGCGCAAACCTTAATGTACGATGCAAAAATCATTCAAATTCAAGGCAATTTTGATCAAGGAATGGAAATCGTTAAACAAATTGTCGAGCATGCCCCAGTAACGATTGTTAATTCGATCAATCCGTTTAGATTGGAAGGTCAAAAAACCGCCAGTTTCGAGATTATTGATGATTTAGGCACAGCGCCTGATTATCATTGTTTGCCGGTCGGCAATGCCGGTAATATCAGCGCCTACTGGAAAGGTTATAAAGAATATTCTATCTCAACTGAGAACCACCCAGCCGTTACGAATAAACGTCCGGTGATGTGCGGTTATCAAGCTGCAGGAGCGGCGCCTTTTGTGGCTGGCCACATGATCGACAATCCGGAAACCGTTGCTACGGCCATCCGTATTGGTCGCCCACAATCTTGGGATTTTGCGTGGGCCGCTCAAAAAGAATCCGGCGGTTGGTTTAACAAGTTTAGCGATGATGAAATTTTAGCCGCGCAAAAACTACTCTCTCAACACGAAGGCATCTTCTGCGAACCGGCTTCGGCAACATCGTTGGCTGGCGCTTTGCATGATCTCAAGCATGGCAATATCCCGGAAGGCAGCACCATCGTGTGTACCTTGACCGGCAACGGCATCAAAGACCCCGATATTGCAATCAAACAATGTGCCGATGCCAAGCCGATTACCATCGAAGCTTCTTTGGACGCGGTCAAACGGGCGATTTTGGACAGTATTTAATAATATCATCGCATGTAATTCTTTGTACGCCATTGCAGGGCGGTTTCGCATCAGCAAACCGCCATCGCACCTACAAGCGTCGAATGGCCAATTGACTGAAGTCGAATCTGCTTTAACGCGTTAGAGTAAAAAAACGCCTTTAACACCAATGAAATAAATCCGGCGAGTAACACCCCGAGTATCCAGCGATTGAGTTTAAGTTCGCCATCAATATGTTCAAAACGTGTTTCTAAACGCAACTCGGTTTCTTTCAAATCTTGTTTGGTTACAAGACCATTTTGCGCTTCCGCAATCCCTTTAATCACTGCTTCAACTTGCTTTTTGCTCGATTCCGGCCGCTTTCATTTTTTCAACTAACTCTAACCAACATTTAATCATCTACCGTGCGTTACGTTGCGAACCCGTGTCAGGAGGAATTGGCAAGACAATATTCTAAAATCCCCTGAGCATAAACGCTTATACTTCAAATGTAGTGCCACTGGGTTAATTATTTGTTTATAAACTATTGATTATAAAATAATAATTTTAGGGGTGGCAAGCTTGGCTTAGTATGTTTAGCCTTATTGCACCGGAACTTGAGTTACACTGGGCTGCGGTATAAAGCTGTCAGTGGGTGGTAATCGTTTGATAATATGAATAATTTATGAATTTACGTTAGAAAAGTTGTTATAATCTTAGTCTGGATTTTTCATCGTTTGTGTTGCGCAATGCTTAAACATTCACCCGAAAAAACTAATTGGTATTTATGCCACTTACAATAGAAGTTGTTAATGTAAACAGGAACGGTATCGAAAACGAAATGGCATCCATGTTCCAATTCGGGAGGATTGTCCATTATGGATACAACGGGGTATTGATGTTTGTGTGGCGTGTCCGATGCTAATTACGGATGAAAGGATAAAATTGTACTGTTAACAGGCTCCTAAGCTTGTATTTGGGAGTCATTTTATAATTTAAAAGTCAAATGGCTTGTCTCCTCTTAGGAGCCTCCAAAATCTCTCTAGCAACAGTATTTTTGTTAGATCTGTTTATTTTGATAAACTTCAAGGGCGTGTTTTAGGTATGTGTCTAAAAAAATTAATCTTTATCTGCAATTTTATAAGTTTTTCGATTTTGAATTTATCTCTTGTGGCCGCTGCTGCTGAACGGCCGGTAGCAATTTTTCATGCGTTTAATCAGAAATTCAACGACATTGAAACCTTTGTCTGCGCACTCGCTGACCAGGGTTATTCGCACGTTCAACTATCTCCCGCCCAGAAATCCAATTCTGGCAACGAATGGTGGCGACGATATCAGCCCTTCGACTATAGCGTTATTGAAGGTTTGGGGTCTGAAAGTGATTTAAAAAAACTAACAGATAAAGCCCACGGTTGTCAGATTAAAATTATCGCCGATGTCGTATTTAACCACACAGCTAACCTGGATGGGATAGATGGCACGGAAGATGTCTCCAAATTTCCCAACCTCGGCATAGCCGACTTTAATACTCAATCGACGGCTAATCCTATCGTCAAGCCTTGTGAGATTACCTATAATGATGGCAATAGATATTCGGAGGTAAATTGTTGGTTGGGTGGGCTCCCCGATCTCAAATTCACGGATAATGTCAAGACCATCCAAAAAGCCCATTTGAAAAAGCTGCTTAACCTCGGCGTCGATGGATTCCGCTTTGATGCGGCTAAACATATGCCCAAACAGGTGGTTCAGGAGTATATCAATTACATCAATCACGAAAGTCAGGGAAAAACCTGGAATTATCTTGAAGTGATTGCAGACGCTGATACCCAGGCAGAGGATTATAATGGCATTGCGGCGGTTGAAGATTTTACTTTATACGCCTCACTCAAAAACGCCTTCTCCTTTGGCGGTGATTTGCGCGCCCTACCTCCTGGGGCCGTGAACGATTCCCGAAGTGTCACATTTGGTAGAAATCACGATACGATCCGGGATCTCAATCCACAATATGCGATCAATCCCTATGCCGACATAACCGATTCATTTCTTGCGACCGCCTATGTTTTAGCGAGAAAAGATGGAACGCCGCTAATATTTAATGAAGACAACCTCAAATCGCCTTATATTAATTACGGTGTCAAATTTCGCCAGATTATGCGGCAGCGGGAAAAAGCAGGCATTGATATCACCGAAAACATTTTAAGAATGATTGATCAGCCTACGCTATTGCTGATGGAAAGAGGGGGCGAAGGTTTCTTTGTCGAAAACAAAGGGGCAGAGAAGTTTGACATTCCTAGTCTGGATTTAACGTTAAGTCATATCGAGGGCTGCTATCAGGAGCTGCGGAATAAGTTTACGGTCGCGGTTGAAAATCGAAATGGTAAAAAGTACGTTACGCGTTGGGGGACATATAGCAGAGGTGGTCTGGAGATTCAAGGCCGAGACGCGCTCTACTTTGTCCGCGTTCCGTTTGATCAGTGCTCATGAGAGCCAATTGACGATAAGGCAAATGAACTGAGTCAGGTAATACTATCGATTTTAACGGTCCCTAACTCACGTTAGGGGAGCTATTTATTTGTTGGGATCTCATTGGTGATGGCTGATTAGCTATGACTAATGATGAAAATTGTGTGTAGATTACATGTTTTAGTGTCGGCATGCGACCCTTAGCTGCCCTACGCTAGATTAAGATCATGAGGCTACTCTGTGTCTTAGAGCAGTCATAGGCAACTAAAAGTTTGACTTTTTACAATCCTACCGCTGAGTTTTCTGTATTAACATTTTCCACTTGACAATCAATTCATTACTTAGCTTATGATGTTCATTTAATCTGGCTAGCACTTCTTGGTTTCGGCCATTAACATGTAGCTTTAGTAAGCCCGCTGCCAACTCATGTATTGAGAAATTGATCGCTGGACAGATCAGACTGAGACGACTCGATTGCGGCCTAACTGTTTGGCCTGATATAGCCGAGTATCCGCTAATGTCAATAGTTGTGTTGGATCGATAGGTCTATGAGGAACCCCAGTCGCTACGCCGACACTAATCGTCACTACAGGAGCTGCGCTGTTCCTCGTATGTGGAATTGCACAGGCTTCGACTGCTTGGCGTAGCCGATTGGCCGCCATAGCCGCTTGGGTGTTGGTCAAACCAGGGAGTACAACAACGAATTCCTCACCACCATAGCGTGCCACAAGATCATTGCTGCGATTCATCGTGGTAGCCAGTGTTTGTGCAACCTGCCGCAAACAAGCGTCGCCTTCTTGATGCCCATATTGGTCGTTGTAATCTTTGAAATGATCAATGTCGATCATGATCACTGCAACCGGCAACTGCTGTCGCGAAGCTCGTTCTAATTCAGTAGCCCAGACCATGTCGAACTTGCGCCGATTGGCAATCTTGGTAAGAACGTCGCATTCGCTCAATGCCTGCAACTGAACATTTGCTTCGGCTAGCTCCTTTGTTCGTTGATTGACCTTACGCTCAAGTGATTCATAGAGTCGGCTGTTTTCAATCGAAATCGACAACTGCGAGCAAATCAGTGTGACCATTTCGATACGCTGAGGTGTAAATGCGGCGCGGTATAGGCGGTTTTCAAGCCATAGAACCGCTGTGAACGTGCCGTGAGTCATGATTGGCAGGACCAGCAGCGAACAGTACTGTAGATTAGCAAAGTAGGGATCGCCAATGAAACGGCTGTCGCTGGTTGCGTCTTCGGAAATCAAGGGATCACGTATATTCTTAAGCAAGTACGATGATCTGGCCGCGAGCAGTTTCCGTTCGACAGCCATGTCCAAGGGCATACGCTCAAGCTGTTGCTGGTCGAACAAGCCACCTGCTAGTACCCAACCTTCTAATTCATCGAGGAGAAGAAGACGTATGTCAGTAGCTCCAGTCAGTTGGCTGATGAGCGTTACTAACCGGTCGGTTAACCGAGTAAGGGAAACTTCCGATGCCAAAGCCTGGGAAGCGCGCAATAGAGCCTCCAGATCAATCATTTCAGAATTCACGCTCCTGGTTGTAGTGCTAGGGTGAAGGATTGGATCGAGAAATGGATAGGCAGCAAGCATTGCACTGATCTTGCCGGTGGCTCCCCAAAGTTGATAGCGTTTGAGAGACTGATTCAACAGGTGACGTCCACAGAACTCTAGATCGTGGCGTAAATAGCATGTACCTGCGCGTTCCATGATCATAGCAATTTGCCAGCCATGCTGCTGGTTGGTGCTCCGTTGTATGGCATGTTCAAAGCTTTGCAGGGCAGAGTAGGTCTGTCCTAGATGGTCGAATCGCTCGGCTTCAATGAAATCGTGCAGATGGGCGAAATTCATGGGTGCATCAGCGGCCCTTGCGGCAAGCCAAACTTGGTTTTGTTCCACTTGTAGAAGCAATGCTTCGCGCATAGCATCAGGTGCATCGTTCAGTTTTTCCAGTGATGAGAGCGAATGCAGAATATTGACCCACACAGTTGGATAGAAGCCGACAATATAAGGAACCAGTGATGCCGCAATATCGGCATGAGGTATCAGCGTATCGTGATCACTAAACAACAGGGCCGACAAGGCACGATAGACATGGAAGTAACAACGGGCCATCGGATTATGAGCAATGGCCGTTAAGTGCTTATCTTCGGAACAGTCTTCAGTCTCAAAACTTCCTGGACCGGCTGTCTTACCTTCCAGGGCGCGCGCAAATTGCCGGAAGGCGACAAAGGCTTGCTCGGCGTGTAGGTTACCGGTTTTTCGTGTGATCTCGAAAGCCGCGGCTATCTCGTTCTCAAACTGAGCGAAATGGTTGCAGGTATCGAGTATGGCAGCCTGTGATGTGAAAAAAGTGTAACTGGCAAATTCAAACTCGCCGGCACGGATCAGCTTGTTGAGGGCTGAACGAGCATGATCTAGCGATTCGGAGAGAGGTTCAAACCAGTGGCAGTTGAAAAGCGCGAAAACGTGTTCGGTACGCGCCGTTTCTACTCCACCATCTCGTTGCAAGCCGATATCGAGGGCTTTACGTGCAACATGGTAGCCGGTTGCATAATCACTCCGCAGGGGAATGGTCGCCAGAATACTGCATGCCGTTGCATAGATGAACTGATCGGAATAGCCCTCATTCAACCAGCGGCGTGCCAAGTGTACCGACAACCAGCAGGCCAACAGCGGCTCGGTAAAGAAGGCAACCGGAATCATATGATTTTGCAATTTGGCTACGGCACGTTGCGCCGAGTCAATCACGGTCGACGACTCCACTAGTCGATCCAGATCGCCCTTTGCCAGTTGCCGATATAAATGGTCAAGCTCCTCTTGCAGGGCTGGCAATAGCGTCGCAAGTGGAGGCTCTTGATCGATCAGGCCAAGCAAGGCAGCGCCAATGGCAATAGCTTCCCCGTAAAGCGTGCGGTTCGACAGGCTGCGAATCTGGGTGCAGGTGACATCGACAAGTTGCAAGGGTTTGTCGTTATGTTCGGAAAGAAGATGATAGACGGCATCAGCCTCTTCGTAACGAGCTAAACTGTATAAGATCAGATGATATTGTATATACAATTCAACGCAGGCGGCGAAAGCGGTAATCCAGGGTTGCGATGGTAGCAAAACGATGGATTGGCGTAAAAAGCGCTCAGCCATTGCAAAGGCGCCGACCTGTCCGGCCTGAGTCGCAGCATCACGAAACAAACTACGAATTCGATTGCGCTAGCTTTCTTCGCATGTCACCTCAATGAGGTACGGTGCCTGAATGTAATGCATGGCGGCCAGGAAAGCGTCGGTGTCGGCTATGTGACGAGCAATGGACAAGTGCTGGCGACTGCGCCAGTGCTCATCGCGCATCTGGTAAACCGCCTGTTGCATACGATCGTGGCAGAAGAGAATCTTTGTATCCGGCACCATTCGCTCGAAAGCTAATACGTCGTTGCTCTCGATAATGTGACACTCCAACGCGGGTTGCAAGCTAACCACGAGTTTAGGCAGTTCAATACCACTCGCCTGCGCCAGTATTGCCAAACTGCAACTAGTACCAAGGCAAGAGGCGGTCACCAATTCATCGCTGACGACCTGTGGCTTATCTGCCATATTGGCCATGAGAAAGTCGACGACATTGCTGCTGACCTGTCGTGCCGCCAGGGCTGCACCGTCACATAACCAACGCCCAGCTTCTGCATCTGGGCGCAATATTCCTTCACGATATAGCGTCTTTACCAATTCAATACTAAAAAATGGATTGCCTCCGGTCTTGGCAAAGATGCCGTCCACCAACGAATCAACTTCCGCTGGGGACTGGCCCAGCATATCGGCAAGCAATGCGCCGATATTGCCGGAATTCAAAGGTTCGAGTCGAAGCTGGCTAACTAAGCCTTGCGTTAGCAGAGCCTGTAGCAAATGATACAGGGGGTGAGTTGCATCAGTTTCGTTGTCGCGATAGGCACCGATAAACAGAAAGCCTTCGAGCTGTTCTTCTTCGAGTAGGGTTACGATAAAGTCTAGTGAAGGTTGATCAGCCCATTGCAGGTCGTCGAGAAACAGCACGATGGGCTGTTTGGCCGAGGCCAGATTACGTAGAAATGTAACCAGCAAACGGCGCAGACGCCTGTGAGATTCGATTAGCCCCAGGGCCTGGGGTATGGCCTGTACGCCAATGAAGGTCATCAATTCAGGCACAGCCTCGCATAGTGCGCCGACATCCGGACCCAACACATCGAGCAGTTGTTGCTGTAGTCTAATTCGCTCGTCCTCGTCGCTTCTTAACAACCATTGAACGAGCTGACGCAGGGCTTGAGCAGGGGCATGGAAAGGACGGTCGGCTAGAAATTGCTCGAACTTCCCTTCCAGAAACAATCCATTGACCAATGTTACGGGGCGGTGCAGTTCGCGGATCAGCGCACTCTTGCCCACTCCCGAATAACCGGCAACGAAGATTCCTTGCCGACAGCCATGCTGTATACCGTTAAAGGCTTCTTGAAGATATGCGATCTCCAGTGTACGACCATGCAGCTTGCTCGGGGAAAGGGGTGAAAGTGGCAGATCGCGCTGGCGTAATTCAATGGTTGATAGTGACGATCCGACTGCCACAGCCTCGCTGATGCAGCGCAGATCGTGAAGTAGAGAGTGAGCGCTCTGGTAGCGCGCATCGGGATCTTTGGCTAATAAATTCAGGATCACTTCGGCAAGCCGTGTAGGCATCCACGGGGCTCGCTTCGATAGAGATGGCGGCGACTCAGCGAGGTGGGCCCGCACGAGCGTCAGTACATCATCGCCAGCAAAAGGCGGAGTGCCGGTAGCCAGCGCGTAGAGCGTTGCGCCTAGAGAGTAGAGATCGGTACGATAGTCAACCGCTCGATTCATGCGCTGAGTCTGTTCAGGAGACATGTAAGCAGGGGTAACACTTTGGCTATTTACAGTACCCGGCAACACCTGCTCGGCGGCAAAAGTGGTGGCATTACCGAAATCGATCAACTGCACACTCAAATTATCTGGCCGTACCAAGATGTTTGTAGGATTGATGTCCTTGTGAATCACGCCGCACCGATGCAGGTCAGCAAGTATCTGCGCCAGTAGTTCGGCTAGTCTTAGGAAACGCTCCAGGCTAAGCTGTCCCAACAATCCCGAATCGCTCAGTACGAGACCACCAAAATCGACCAGTACCAACTCCATAGATGTCTTATTGAGCCGCACTAGTTGTGGGCACCCAGCCACGCCTTGCAGGCGAGCAAGGATGCGCTGCTCGTTTTGCAACGCCTGCCAAGCCGAGTCGTTGGTGATGAGTAAGGGATTGCAACGCTTAACAATCACAGCACCTGCGAGCGTGTCATTGAGACGCAAAATTTCAAATGCCGCATTGCGGTACAGGAGGGAAGCTTCTTGGTTCAGGCTCATATCGCTAATCAGTAGTTTCCAAACGTTTGTAGGTTAATGATTGAATTGCGGAAACGAGCAATTTTGTCTGGTTTCGATTTGAACATCGAGGGGCAAAATTTGGGTCTTTTGCGGATATCCGTTGAAGGCTTCCACGTATCATGGCATTCTCGTGTTTACGCAGCTTATGGCACATTTACCGCTCTCCACATTTCGACGCTCGTGACGACTCATAGCAGCTATCACAAAGTGTAGGAGTTTCGTGCCTGAACCAGGTATTTGCGAAGGCATTTTCGCAGCTGACGTTCAACTCCTAATCGATTACAGCACAATTACGTCCCTTATTCTTAGCTAAATAAAGCCGCTCATCAGCACTACGAAAAAGAGTTGCAATACTACCGCTTGCAACATCAAACCTAACGCCGCCAATAGATACGGTTACAATTCCCCAATGAGCATTTTCTTTATGAGGTATTGCCAATTGAGGAATAGCTTCGACGATAGTACTCGCAACATTTGTATAAGATTCCATCGATACGCCAGGAAGTATCACTGCGAATTCTTCTCCACCATAACGTGCAGCAAAAGCATCTTGCTTATCTTGTTTCGCATTCATTCTATCGATAACGTCAGCAATTTCACGTGCAAAACGTCTTAGACATTCATCACCAGCTTGGTGCCCATAACAATCGTTAAATTTTTTGAAGTTATCAATATCGAGCATCAATAATCCAAAAGAGGCTTCATGTTGAACTGCGTTATGCCAAGCCAAGTCAACACGCAAATCCATACTACGGCGATTACATAATCCTGTTAGGCCATCTAGATTAGCCAATTCATCAAGTTTGCGATTGGCGGCTGAAAGTTGGCGTCTTAGATTAGCTATTCTAACCATCGCTTTCATTTTGGCTCGCAAGACTGATTCCGGAACCGACTTTGGAATGAAATCGTCGCCGCCAGCCTCAATCGCAGTCACTAAGTTTTCAACGGTATCGGAAGCAGTTAAAAAAATGATGGGTGTCCAGGCCCATTGCTGCATCGCTTCAATAGATCGAATGTGGTTAGTAGCTTCAAACCCATTCATTACAGGCATTTCGATATCCATTAAAACCAAGTCAGGTGCAAGTTTTTGAAACAATTCGACTGCAATTTTACCATTTTCAGCAATAAGTACTTCATAGCCAAAAACGGAAAGACGAGCCGCCATTAACGCGGAAACGGATCGGGCATCTTCAACAAGAAGGATTTTCAATTAGCACTCCCAAACTATAAAAATGTATTTGGCGTTATATACATACGTAGGTTAATGATGCTTGTTTTTTCAGACTTAGCCATTACTTTACGCAAAAGAGGACACTACATCTTGTGGTGCAGCCTATCATATCCAAAGGTATTATCTGAAAACCACTCCAAGAATTCTCGATATAATCGTGGGTAGTCGCGTCCGGCCTCTAAAGATTTGGGGATTGTTGCTTCATCATAAAATTGTTTCACGACTATATATTGTACCAAGAGGAGTTAACTGACCGCCCCAATTACGTAATGTTACTGACGGTAAGTGTATATCATTTATATCTCTGATCAATCTTGAATAATTGCATTTTACGTACGATAACCTTCAGCTTACTGCCAAGTGTTTACGTATCAAATAACCCATATCATTTTGGTCCAGACTTTATAGACCAGAGTTATAGCAGTTTTACTGACACCATTTAGCAATCATTGTTTTGCACTCCTCTTTCCATACGCACTCATTCTCAGCACAGTACGTAATTGGCGTGGTGCGGAAACATGGATCATTTTTTGTAGCTTGCTGTATTGCTTGAATCAATTCAATCTTTGAGTATAGAGAATCTGCATCGTCAACACCGACAGAATTGGCTAAGCGTTGTAAACCGGTAATGGTCCTACCACCATCTTCCTTGGTGATGGCAAGATAGCGGACAATTTGCATTTTTACGTAATTGAGCTCCGCATATAACCAGTCATCCAATTCCATACCGGGTTCAAAGTTTCGAGTCTCAGTTTTGTAGTAAGCAGCTACTGAAATCCACTGGTGACGGAAGACGCGATCGACACATCTACTGGGTGATCGTTTATACATGTAATTTATCCACTGAGTACGTAAACTCAAATTAGTAAGCCCGCTGCCAACTCATGCACTCGTTTGTGCAGTGACTGTAGGGTTTGAAACACAAACTGTGCACCATAGCGAACTAAACCTGCGCCATCTAGTCAAACACTGAAATTGCACTGATGCAGATCCATGATTGGTGGGTCTGAACGTTCACTCTTCAGGTATTTTTCCGTGGCGGCAATCCAGACGCGGTGTTCGACAGCCGCAAAAAGTAGCGGTAAATCATCGCAACTGATTAAAGAGACAAATTAAGCCAAGATGGATCGGACCGCCAAGTAGCCACCCATTGAGGCATTTCTGCTGCTGGCATAGGCCGCGCAATACCATAACCTTGGGCCAGTTCACAGCCTAGTTGCAACAACATTTCGCCATGTTCTATGGTTTCCACACCTTCGGCAATCACTTCACGGTGGAATGCGGCCGCCAACCCAAGTACGCCTTGCAATATAGCCAGATCATCCGGGTCTTCAAGCATATCGCACACAAAGCTCTGGTCAATCTTGAGCAGGGTGACCGGCAGGCGTTTCAGATAGGTTAGTGATGAATACCCAGTACCAAAGTCATCCAGTGCAAACTGAATCCCGATCTCACGACAAGCCTCAATGACTCTGGATACACTGACTAGATCTTCCAGTGCACTGGTTTCCAGAATCTCCAGTTCAATACTGCATGGCTTTACTTCAGGATGCGCTGCCAAAATATCCTGTAGTCGAGTTACAAAATCTGGTTGTTGTAATTGGCGGGCACTGACATTGACGCTGACAGGGAGATCCAGTCCAGCGGCATGCCAGTCTTCTATCTGGGTCAGGGCCGTCTTTATCACCCAATCACCGATCTCGACAGCGAGTGGATGATCTTCAATCACCGGTAGAAAAACTGCTGGCTGTAGCAAACCCTTTTCAGGATGTTGCCAACGAATCAGGGCTTCGGCGCCGATGACTGACCCGGTTCGCATGTTCACCTTGGGTTGGTAATACAGCACAAATTGTTGCGCACACAAGGCATAGCGAATATGCTCCAGGCTTTCATGGTGAACTCGAATATTACTATCCTGTTCGGCATCAAAAAAATGATAGCGATTTCTACCGGACAGTTTTGCCTGATACATGGCCTGATCGGATTGGCGCAACAGTTGATCGGCATCTATATTTTCTGCCTGCGGATAGAAAGTAACCCCGAGACTGGCCGACACATTGAGCACTAGATCTCCAATATGCACCGGTTCGGAAGCCGCAGCGAGTAGCCGATTGAGCATAGGCACGCTAGCGTTTACATCATCCAGTTCGAGGAGCACTGCAACAAATTCATCGCCTCCAAGCCGTGCCAGGGTATCACATTCGCGCAGGGTCTTTTTCATTCGAGAGGCTACTGTCATTAGCAACTGGTCGCCAACGGGGTGTCCATAACGATCATTGATGGCTTTGAAGCCATCGAGATCAAGAAATGCTACCGCGAGTGGTTGTTCGCGCCGCTGTGCTAGCGCCATGGCCTGATGCATACGGTCGGCAAGTAATACGCGATTGGGCAAGGAGGTCAAGGCGTCGTAATGGGCAATGTACTCAAGTTGGTTTTCGTGCTCCTTGAACGTGGATATGTCGGAAAAAAGTGCCACGTAATTCAGAATGTTACCTTCGGTACTCCGCACGGCAGAGATGGTGAGCAGTTCAGCGTAAATTTCACCGTTTTTGCGACGGTTCCATATTTCGCCGGACCAATAACCGTTGTCAGTTATCTCAAGCCATAAAGCTGCGTAGAACTCTTTGCTCTGTCGTCCAGAGTTGAGGAGGCGCGGGTTTTTACCGAGCACTTCGTCGCGGCTAAAACCCGTGATGGAAGTGAAGGCATCATTGACATCGATGATGGTGCCATCCGGCTCAGTGATAAAGATCGCTTCACGGGCATGGGAGAACACATTGGCAGAGAGCTGGAGTTTTTCTTCGGCGAAAAGTCGTTCCAGTTCGCCGGATGCACGAATACTAACCAATTGCAGGATTGACTCAGCCAGAGGTCTGTTCACCAAAGGTGTTCGTCCGATCACAGCAATTAGCCCTATAGGCTGACCAGTGTGACTCCATAGAGTCACCCCAATATAACTCTCTGCACATAAATCCTGTAATATCTTATCATGCGGGAAAAATTTGCAAACACTGGCTGGAAAGCAACAGACCGATTGTCCAACCACATCGCCACAAGGCGTATCTTTTAATGCATAGGTCACGTTGTCTTCAAAATGATCATCACACCAGACCGCCAATGTCCTGGCATTCAGTCCGCCACCTTCGAGACGATCAATACAGACATAGAACATGCCAAGAAACTCTGATAAATATCGGGCCAGCGCTTCAAAAAAAGACTCACTTGAAGGTTGGCTTGTGGTTTTTGCCAGAAAAATCTGAATTTCCTCAGTTCTCTTAATCACAGTGATATCAGTATGTGTAACAACAACCCCCGATATTGAGGCTTTACCCAAAGGCATAACGTTCATCGAGAACCAGCGATTCTGTTGACGTGAATGGCAAGGGTATTCGAAGTTGAAGCTGGGTAGTTTGCCATCCAGTACCGCCTGAATACCTTGACTGGCTTTTAGAGCATTATCATCCGCCGTCAAATTAACGCTCGCTTGGCAGACCTTGAGATAATTCACACCAACGGACGTTTGCAACTCAGCCATACCGGGCTCGTTACTGTTCTCTAGTGAAAAGCGTATCCAAGGTTCGTTAACCGCCTGAATTACACCGTCACGATCTAACACGGCGATTTCAGCGGGCACTGAATTTAAAATAGCGTTTTTGAAGGTTTCGCTCCTTTGCAAGGTGTCTTCCCGCTGCGCTAAGCTATCCAGCATTTCATTGAATTGTCGGGCAAGTACTGCAGCCTCATCGTCTCCTGTTAGCTCCACTCGCAGATTTAATTTTCCTGCTAGCACAAAATCAGCCACTTGCTGGATTTTATAGAGTCGTTGTGTCAGGAACGTACTCGTCAGTATGGCAAAAAAGACACTCAAGGCAATCGCGAACAGTCCATAAAGAAGACCATTTCGTCTTAATATATTAAGGTGTTCGATAAAATGCGTCCGATCTAAGCCAATCCGTACCCAGCCAATTTGTTTGTCAGCAAGCATAATAGGACGGGTGGCTTCAATTAAACTTGCCGTTCGTTGCAAAATCAATGTGTTGGATTTTGGAGGTGGTTCGTTCAAATACAGCCCGATCTTGGTCGGGTCATTGTGAGCCAGCACCTGATTTTTGAGATCAAGCACGATAGCGTGGCGCAGGTGTGGGTACCGCGAGATACCTTGAATGATTTCTTGTAAGCCACTGTAATCCCTCGAGATGACCAATACTGACGACGAGGTCGCCACGCTGTTGACGAGAGCGCTTATTTGTTCGGAATGTTGATCCATCTCAACGGCCTGCTGTCGAAGAGTCATGTCCCAGACGAGCAGGGATATAATTGTGGCTACTGCCAGCACCATACCAATGGTCAATTGTTTGCGCAGATTGCCAAACAATAGTCTCTTTAGGCCTTTAAACATCACTTACCTTCCACTGGGCGCACTTTTTTCTCGAAGCGCTTGATGAATTTAGCCACTACGCCATAGTGGGCATCATCGGAGGTATGAAAGCTGGAGGTCTCCATACCTGCCAGGATCGCCTCACCCTGTGAAGTTTGCGCCAGATCCAAGAGCGTTTTTCTTACCTGTTCACGGACGGATTCGGGTACATCATCCCGCACCATGACCGAGTTATTAATCAATGTGGACGTTTCCCATATTATCCGGAGTTGTGCGGCTTCTGCAGGATGATCTTTTTGGAACAGTCTCCATGGAGGTGGCCAGGTAGCACCGGCAGCGGATTTGCCCAGATACACACTTAAGATAGAAGATTCCTGGGAGCCAACGTAGGTATTCTGGATGTCACGATTGATGTCGATGCCATGCGTGTATAAATAATATTGGGGCATGATGGCAGCTGCCAGTGCAGTGGAGGATGGGTAGCTTATGACTTTACCCTTGAGGTCGGCGGGCACTTTAATCGCACTGTCTTTACGGATGATAAAGATACCTTTAAAGTCGTCCTCATCGCCGGCCATCGCAATGACGTGATAGCCAACCTTCAGCGCTTGTAAGGTCTGCCATGGGTTTGGCAGCAGGAATTCTGGTTCGCGGGCGCGAAACTTTTTCTCATAAGTCTGGTAGTCACGCGAGGCTTCCAACTGAATTTGCACGCCTTTCAGTTGAAGGTTCAGATAATCGATTAAGGGCTGATAAGCCTGGCTTAGTTTTTGAGGGTTGTGAAGAGGATGGACTGCAAAGCTGTAGATGATGGTGTCATCCATTGGGGTAGTACTATACTGCAAGGGCTTGTCTGCCGGTGGCTGGTCACAGCCCACCAAGAGTAGTATGAGAACAAAGGAGGGAAGAGGTGCTAATATTCTCATGAAATCTTACCCAGACTAAGCATCACAATCTCTAAAAATATAATGACTGTAAAAAAGTCTATCACTTTCGTAAGAGGCTTACTATCTAAAAAAGACACTCAAATTGTTTGGCGGTTTTTGCACATATTGCAGACGTAGATTCATCGTAACCGTCGGGCCGGTTTTGGCCGTTTTGAGCCTATATAACCGCCCGTGTTTATACAAATATTGACTTGTTCCAACTCAATATTTACCTTAGGTAACTCGCAAAAAATATCCCCCTCTAATTTTCATCAGAGCGTCACTATAACTGATGTATCCTACGGGGATAATTTTACCTATCAAAACCGAAATGATCAGCTTATCAAAAAAACACATCACTACGATTAAAGATGCTGCGA
>CANNKG010000058.1 GCA_947505105.1 Methylococcaceae bacterium
TGCCACACTGCAACAATGGGGGATCAACCGACAGCGATGGCTTTATGAATATCTAACAGTGTGCGCCCAAAACCATTGCGAACCGCCAGATAATCTGACAGATTTCATTCCCTGGCTTATGTCTGATGAGCGACGCGCTGCATTATCCCATTTGTTGGAATAGCTGTGGGAGGGTGGAAATATTTACATTAAAAACAACTTATTATGAACCTAGCCGCTTAGTCTAGCAATTATTATTTATAATAACCAAAACACTCTATAATCTGCTGCAGAATTAGTTCTTTTAGTCTCACTCTTTCTTATACTCCTCACGCCGACAATGCTAAAACCTCAATTCTCCAATGAAACCCTGCTCAGCAATTTTGCAAGTGCCGACCAGGCATTACTTATTCAAGCCTTGTCGCTACTCCCCCCTGATGATTTAGACTACCATCGCCCCACTGGCAAACAGGTTGCCAGTATTTTGCTCGAATTTCATCTTGATCTGGCCACCATTTTAGCCGCACTTCTAAGCGACCCTCGTCTTGATGGCCAATTGTCAGAAAAAAGAATTACCGAACAGTTCGGTAGCGAAGTGGCGACTTTGGTCAAAGATGTCAATTGGTTAAATAATTTGAATGTGTATCAAGTCGAAATTACCCATGAACCGCAACAATCGGAAATTTTGCGCCGCATGCTGCTTTCGATGACGCATGATGCTCGCGCGGTGCTGATCAAACTCGCCTATCGAATCCAGCGTTTACACGATTTACCGAAGGAGAGCTATGAAATGCGGCATTTCATAGCGCACGAAACGCTGGATATTTATTCACCGATCGCCAATCGTCTTGGGGTCAGTCAACTCAAATGGGAACTCGAAGATTTAGCGTTTCGCTACCTGAAACCACAAACCTATCGCGCCATTGCTCGATCCCTTGCCACTAATCGTAAACAACGTCTGCTATGCATTGATAATTTTATTGAGTTATTAAAAAGCAAGCTCGATCAAGACAATATTTCGGTCAAAATTTATGGTCGACCGAAACATATCTACAGCATCTGGAAAAAAATGCACCGCAAGCAGCTTAATATTGATGAGCTCTATGATTTGCTGGCCGTGCGTGTGATTGTTGAAAAACTATCAAATTGTTATGAAGTGCTCGGTATCGTCCATAGCCAGTGGCAGTATATTCCGAAAGAATTTGATGACTATATCGCCAATCCTAAAGAAAATGGCTATCAATCCCTGCATACCGTGATTCTTGACCCCGAAGGCAATCGGATTGAAGTTCAAATCCGTACTCAGGAAATGGATGAATTCGCCGAACTGGGTATTGCCGCGCATTGGCGTTACAAGGAAGGTGGTGATCATAACGCTACCACGGAAAAAAGTATTGCTACGCTTAGGCAACTGCTCGCTAAAAAAGAAAGCGATGAAATGCTGCTTGAAGGTTTCAAGACCAGTCTGTTCTATGATCGCGTGTATGTGTTGACCCCGAGAGGTAAACTAATCGACCTCGTCAAAGGTTCCACACCACTTGATTTCGCCTATGCAATTCATACCGACGTTGGACACAGTTGTCGCGGCGCTAAAGTTAATGGCCGCATCGTGCCGTTGACTTATACGCTCCAGTCGGGTGAGCAAGTCGAAATTTTAACTACCAAACACGGCGCGCCGAATCGAAACTGGATTGATCTAAATTTGGGTTATTTAAAATCTCCACATTCGATCAGCAAGGTTAAAAATTGGTTTAGACAACAAGAAATTGAGCATAATGTTGCTTTAGGTAAAAATATTCTGGAAAAGGAGATTCATCGACTTGGCTTGATCGGCTTGCCGCTCAAGGAATTATGCCAAGCGTTTAACGAACCTGATAGCCAGAGACTGCTGGCCAATATTGGTCGTGGCGATATTACCAGTCGCCAATTGGCAGGCAAACTCTCGATTCCTGAACTCAAAATTCAGCCGATTAAAACCGAGCATAAGGGCGATGCCTCGACCAAGGCGCATGTGCTGGTTGACGGCATTGCCAATGTGCTCACTTCACTGGCACATTGTTGCAACCCCGTACCGGGTGATAGCATCTGCGGCTTTATCTCTCACCATAAAGGCATAACCGTGCATCGCACCGATTGCATAAATTTAGTACAGCATAGTGAACAGCACCAGACCCAGATTATTGCGGTCGAATGGAGTGATCACTCGTCAAAACATCTGGTGCCGATTATCATCCAGGCGAGCAATTGTCACGATCTGCTCAATAATGTCACGCGGGTGCTCAGCCATGCCAAAGTTCCGATTCAAGATGCCCATCTGAAAACGAAAGACGACTCAAGCTGCGTGCTCAACCTTAATGTCCAAATTAAAAATGTCCGGCAATTAAGTCAGGTTCTGGCATTATGTAACGAACTCCCGAATGTTTTTGATGTAAAACGAAAAACCTAACCTCGACCAGCGACGCCCATGACTTCAACCGACACTCACCGTCTTATTCTGATTGACGGCTCTTCTTTTCTGTTCCGCGCCTATCATGCCGTCCAGCCGCTTACCGGTCCCCAAGGCCAGCCGACCAATGCTATTTTCGGGGTGAGCAATATGTTGCGTCGGCTTCTGAACGATTATCAAAGCGATTACTTTACGGTGGTCTTTGACGCGCCCGGCAAAAACTTTCGGCATGAACTTTATCCCGAGTATAAGGCTCATCGTCCGCCGATGCCTGATGAACTGCGTGTTCAGATCGAACCTTTACACCAGCTGATTCGAGCGCTCGGTCTTCCCCTGATAATTGAACCCGACGTCGAAGCCGACGACGTGCTCGGTACCTTGGCGCGCTTCGGCAAGCAGCAAGGCTTGAAGGTAATCATCTCGACCGGCGATAAAGATATGGCGCAACTCGTCGATGAGCAAATCATTCTCGAAGACTCAATGTCCAATAAACGTATGGATATTGAAGGTGTTATCGAAAAGTTCGGCGTTATCCCCGAACAAATTATCGATTTTCTGGCGCTCATGGGCGATAAATCCGACAATATTCCCGGAATCCCCAATGTGGGTGCCAAAACTGCTGCCAAGTGGCTTAAACAATACGCTACGCTCGATAATCTAATCGCTCATGCCGATCAAATCACCGGCAAAATCGGTGAACAATTACGTGCTAATCTTGATCAGTTAGCGCTTTCCAAGCAACTGACCACCATCAAAAGCGATCTGCCACTGCGCTACACGCTCGCTGACTTGAAACGCCAACCGATCGATCAAGAGCATCTGAAAGGTTTATTAAAACAATTCGGCTTTTCTAGCTGGTTACGCTTATTGGATACCTCAAGCGAAGCGTCGACTAAAGTCATCGAGCAACCTGCCAGTACCCCGGTTGCAAGCAA
Organism: Methylococcaceae bacterium; assembly: GCA_947505105.1. GTDB lineage: Bacteria > Pseudomonadota > Gammaproteobacteria > Methylococcales > Methylomonadaceae > SXIZ01. The sequence goes on from CANNKG010000058.1 coordinate 3,361, forward strand.
TCATCCCCCGGCCATTGGCACACCGATCTACACCACCATTCTGACGCAAGCCCAATTCGATGAATGTCTGCAACAGTTACACACTGCTCAAACATTCGTTCTCGATACCGAAACCACCAGTCTGGATTACATGCAGGCTGAAATCGTCGGCTTGTCTTTTGCGACTCAAGCAGGGTCAGCGAGCTACCTTCCGGTTGCGCATGATTATCCGGGCGCGCCGCAACAACTCGCGCGCGATTTGGTGCTGGCGAAATTGAAGCCATTGCTTGAAGACCCCGCGCTTTCCAAAATCGGCCAGAATCTCAAATACGATACCCATGTGTTGCGTAATCACGGCATAGACTTACAAGGCATTACGCATGACACCATGCTTGAGTCCTACGTGCTGAACAGCACGATCACCAAGCATAATATGGACGATCTTGCCAAACATTATCTTGGTGTGGATACCATCCATTACGAAGATGTGACTGGCAAGGGCGTCAAACAAATCAAGTTTCAAGAGGTCGATATTGAACAGGCGACCCCCTATGCTGCCGAAGATGCTGATATTACTCTGCGCCTGCATCAAGTGCTGCATCAACAATTGGAACAGCAGCCCAGCCTGCTTAAGCTCTATCAGGAATTGGAACTGCCGCTGCTAAGCGTTATCAGACGTATCGAAGCTAACGGCGTACTGATTGATGACCAACTTTTGTCACAACAGAGCATGGAATTGGCCAGTCAAATTTCTGCAATAGAGCATCGCACGCACGACCTTGCCGGCCAACATTTTAATCTGGGCTCGCCAAAACAAATTCAGAGCATTTTGTATGACAAACTCGGTTTGCCGGTGATCAAGAAAACCCCCACCGGGCAGCCTTCGACTGATGAATCGGTGCTACAAGAGCTTGCGCTCGACTATCCTCTGCCCAAACTTATTCTCGAACACCGAAGTCTCAGCAAGCTAAAGTCAACCTACACCGACAAATTACCGCAGCAGATCAACCCAAGAACCGGACGAGTACATACCTCGTACCATCAAGCGGTCACAGCGACCGGGCGGTTATCATCCTCCGACCCTAATTTGCAGAATATCCCGATTCGTACCGAAGAAGGTCGCCGAATCCGCCAAGCGTTTATTGCTCCCCCTGGCTATAAAATTGTCGCGGCCGATTACTCCCAAATTGAATTACGCATCATGGCGCATTTATCAGCTGATGCTGGCTTGCTAACGGCATTTAACGAGGCTCAAGATATTCATCGCGCTACTGCGGCAGAGGTCTTTGGTGTGGCACCCGATCAAGTCACCTCCGATTTGCGGCGCTCAGCCAAGGCGATTAACTTCGGTCTTATCTATGGTATGTCGGCTTTCGGGTTGGCACAGCAGCTTGGTATTGGCCGCAATCAAGCGCAGAGCTATATCGATCTTTACTTCAGTCGTTATCCGGGTGTTAGAGAATATATGGAAGGAATCAAACAACAAGCACTCAGTCAAGGCTATGTTGAAACGCTCTTCGGGCGCCGCTTGTATCTCCCTGAAATCAATTCACGTAATGCCGCTCGTCGTCAATACGCCGAACGTACCGCCATCAACGCACCGATGCAAGGTACCGCCGCCGATATTATCAAGCGCGCAATGCTGGTGACCGATGCTTGGTTACAAAAATCCGACGTTAATGCTCGAATGATTATGCAAGTTCACGACGAACTGGTATTTGAAATAGCTATTGAGCATCTGGATGAATGCATTAATCAGATTACCCAACTGATGAATTCGGCAGCCACCCTTGATGTTCCTTTAATTGTGGAGGTTGGGCTGGGAAATAACTGGGATGAGGCACATTAAGACATGCCGTAGACTTAAAATAAGGTAAAACAACTGCAAGAATAGTTAGAAGACCCTGCAAAATTTGTAAACAATAGGGGGTGTTAACGAATCTTGCAGAGCGATTGTGAATAGATCTAAATCAGTTTTTCATCAACGTTGCTTCCTTAATAGGTTTTGCAGACGATGCCAGACGGGTTTTAGGTAAGTCGTTTTTCAGCCAGCCGATCAAATCCATCCAAATCGCGTCGAGTTCATTATCATTCGGCATAATGTCCGCTTTGGGTAACTCGAGTGTAATAACCGGGATGTTCAATTTTAACCAGGCGTAATTACCCAAGGAGCCAGGATAGGTTCCAAGTTGTTGTAGTTCCAGCGGTCCCATTTTTTTAGGCGCAACATAAGCGTTTTCGCCATCGAAATCGAGTAAGTCATATGGCGCATGCACCGACACAATTACATTCGGTTGAAAATCATCGATGATCTCAACAATGGCCTGGGTTTCCGGCTCACTTAAAGGTTCAATGCCCGGAAATCTGCGCGGATCTTTACCCGCTTTATTTTTCCAGTACATGATACTCGCCGCAGAATTTTCGCCGAAAGGCGGAAAATTTCTATTCAAATCGACATCCATTGCATTCATTCGCTGTGGCGTTTTTCGCAGTAATCCATCGGGGTTGGCAAGCGGCATGAATAACCAGTGAAATTTACCGGTATGATGTTGTTCCAGCACTTTTAACCATTTAAAGGTTGAGCTGACGCTCGAATATTCATCGCCGTGAATACCACCGATAAATAAAATTTTCGGCACATTTTTATTTTCAGCTCCTTTATACTCTTTTAGCAACAAAGGCCAACCTGCAGTCGAATGCTTACTGTATGCGCTATAGTTTAATGACAGACAATCGTTATAATTCACGCTATGTAATTTTTGCGATATTTTTTGACACATCGAAGAGACTTCGTTTGCTTCTTGAGCGATCACAGGAAAGGCAAACAATATACTCAGACAGAAAAATAGCCATGGTTTTCGCATACTTTTTAACTCGCGTAATTTGGGTTGAACGTTAAGATTAGCAGAAAATTTTACAAATATTTTCCAAGCGCAAGATCATTTGGTGACATGATGCACTTGAACGAGAATATCGGCTGCTAGTAGACTCGTGCAAGAAACAATAAATAACCTGAGAATACTTCCAGTCGATCAAGATGAATTAGAAGTATAAAAAATGTACATCATTCGCTTTACTTATAAGTATAGCAAGAAACGCTCTTAAACATAAGTCATCAATAAAATTGAAGTTATTGACGTGCATCACAAAAATCCGCTTACTAAGTACGATGTACCTCATGCAACACTTGCAATATTCGCCAGACATAATTGAAAATTTGTTATATTTTTTGCCGACTGACCATGCTCACTCCCAGCAGAATAAAGCCAGTACCAACTAATTGTGATGTCGTCAATGCTTCACCCAATAAAAAATATGCCAACACCAATGTGCCGACTGGTCCTATAGCACTAATCATCGCGGCGGAACTGGCGCCAACGTGTCTGATTCCGGCATTCATCAAAAACGACGGTAATACTGTTGAAAAAATCGCCATCAATAACGCCAATTGATAAATCCCCTGCGATACATTCAAAACTTTAAAACCATGTATGTACAGAAAATGCCCACAAGTTGCAAGACATGCCACAATCATTGAATACGCAGTAAAGCGGGTTGAACCAATTCGTTTGACCATTACACCGCTACCAATTAAAAATATCGCGAAAACAACGGCACTGGAAAAAACTAACCATGAACCCAGTAAGTAGTTGGGAGAATTTTGTTGCAATGAATTATCCAGAAAAACCCAAACGATGCCGAGATAACTACAGACTAAGGCATAAAGTTGTTGGCGTGAAATTTTTTGAAGTCGGAATAGCGCCGAAAATAAGACGACCAGCGTTGGATACAGAAAAATAATCAAGCGTTCAAGACCTGCCGAGACAAAATGCAAACCTTCAAAATCAAGAAAACTGGCGATATAGTAGCCCAATAGTCCTAGGCCTAATATCATAGCTTTCTCCGAACAGGATAAGATCCGTTTTTCATCCGATTTGGCGACTTGACGCACCGACCAAAAAGCAATGCCTAAATAGAACGGCAGAGACATTGCCATCCGCAGTAACATCAATGTAATAGTGTCAATTTCAGGTGATTGCCAATAAGCTAATTTGACGAGTACCGCTTTGGTTGAAAATCCTAGTGCTCCCAGGATAACGTATAAATATCCCCACAGGATGATACGTCGAGCGAAAAATGTGCTTGATCTCATTGGAATTCCAGAATAAAGAGGCATCGAACCAACCTTTGCCATTGGTGATTGCGTCATTCTAGTGATAATTTGCGGTTCAATTCAACCAAATAGAACGGTTATTTTGAACTGTCAATAAGCATCCACTTGCATTACTTTGTGCATCTTAATAAATTATTTGATTACTAATCATATGGTTAAGTTAGTTTTTTTGCTTGGCATCGTAGTTGCTAATACTGAATGATTAAGTGTTGAGCTCGCCCCTGTTTGTAAAATAGCAGAGCTCACCGATGTTCCGATTATTATCAAGTGGTGTAATTAAATATGTCTTCTGTCAAAGCATTGCCAGCTCAGGGTCTTGCTGGCCTTAAAGAAAACTGGCGCAGTGATCTTCTTTCGGGTTTTCTGATATTTTTGATTGCCTTGCCGCTGTGTTTAGGTATTTCAATGGCATCGGGTTTTCCGCCTTCCGCTGGCATTATTACCGCGATTATTGGCGGAATTGTCGTTTCTCGCATCAGCGGCTCTTTTGTCACCATCAATGGACCTGCGGCCGGCTTGATTGTCGTCGTGCTTGATGCGGTTCAGGAGTTGGGGCAGGGCGATATGATGGCGGGGTATCGCTACGCTCTAGCTGCGATTGTGGTTGCCAGTATCGTTCAGATTCTGATGGGCGTCTTTAAGATCGGGAAACTCAGTTCATTTTTTCCTGTCTCAGTGATTCATGGGATGCTTGCCGCGATTGGCATTATTATTATGGCCAAGCAGATTCACGTCGTGCTTGGTGTCACTCCCGAAAAAGGCAGCTTGATATCGACAATTTTGCAAATTCCGCACAGCTTTATGAATTTGAATCCCGATATTGCCTTGATCGGGCTGACGGGTTTAATTGTCTTGATCATATGGTCAATGTTGAAAAATCCGTTGTTAAAAATGATCCCGGCGCCGTTAATTGTGGTGGTAGCAGGCATGATTCTGGCGCGGGTATTTGATTTGGAGCATGAGCACATGTACTTGTTTCTGCCGGATGCGCATTTTTTACCTCATCATGACGCAACCGTTGGGCCAAAATTTTTAGTGGCAATTCCGGATAATTTTTTGAGCAGTTTTTATTTTCCCGATTTCGGAAAAATAGCCACCCTGGAATTTTGGGAGTCCGTCTTGACGATCAGTTTGGTAGGCAGTCTGGAAAGCTTATTGAGCGCGATGGCAGTCGATAAACTAGACCCTTATAAACGCCAATCCAATTTAGATCGCGACTTAACCGCCGTGGGCGTAGGCAATTTGATTGCGGGTTCTATCGGGGGATTACCGATGATTGCCGAGATCGTGCGGAGCTCTGCCAACGTTAACAATGGCGCAAAAACCAATTGGGCCAACTTCTTTCATGGCTGCTTAATGTTGCTATTTGTGGTCTTGTTTCCGCATTTGATTCATAGCATTCCATTGTCGGCATTGGCGGCACTCTTGGTGTTTACTGGCTTTCGTCTCGCCTCGCCGAAAGAATTTGCGAAAGTCATGGGGATAGGTAAAGAACAGTTGTTTTTTTTCGTGGTCACCATTATCGGGGTTTTGGCAACCGACTTATTAATCGGTGTGGCAATCGGGATTTTGGCTGAATTTATGATTCACATGCTGCGTGGCGTTAGGCTCAATAATTTATTCAAAATTCATTTCGTGATTGAGCCGGTGAATGCTGATACTCTGGTTGTCGAAATCATTGGCGCGGCAATTTTCTCAAACTTCCTGGCCCTGAAAAATGCCTTGATCAACATTGAGTCCGGCAAGAAAGTGATTTTTCAGTTAAACAATGCCTTCATGATCGATCATACCGTCATGGAATTTATCCATGATTTCGAACACAAATATGCACGAACAGGTGGAACGTGTCAGTTTCTAGGCATGGAAACTCACGATACCTTCTCACAGCATCCATTGGCAGTTCGCCGAATGAAACGCAACAATATGAGTCGACGCAAAAGCGATCGTCACGGTATTACCTAATCACGTCTTCACTTCCCCTAACCAGGGGGAGTTCATGGCAATGACGCCTTTATCGCCACAAAAATTTATCGGATGGTCTTTATGATCCTTGTGTTGGCCTATATTGCAGTATTTTTGAGCTTTGCTTCGGGAATCCTCGCACTGATAGAACATCAGCGCCCGGCCTTAGTCACACTCAGCGAAGCTTTTTTTACAAAAATCCCAAACCTTCACGAGTCGAAACGCGCCTGGATTACTAAACAACTCGACGCCAAACATTTCCCACGGGGCTTACGTTTGGCGGTATTCCTGCTCTTGGGCTTTTCGGGAGTGTTTGCGATTCTGGCAGGGCTTAGCGTCATGTTAAGCAGCAGCGTGGTCACCGATCAACTTGCTCTGGGTCTGCCCTGGATGAAATGGCAGGTTCGTTTTGATAGCTTGTCAGGCTTCTTCTTCTTAATTATCGGAATTGCAGTTATTGCGGTCAGTCTTTTTGGTCCCGGTTATATCCGAAGTTTTGAGGCCAAACAACATCCCTTTGAAGTCTTGGGTTTGTTTACAGGACTCTTCGTTGCCGGCATGTTGCTGGTGTTATTAGCCGACGATGCGTTCTTTTTTATGATTGCCTGGGAATTAATGTCGGTGGCGAGCTATTTCCTGGTCGCGTTCGAGCATGAGCACGCCGTAAATCGCCGGGCAGCCTTCCTGTATCTATTGATGGCGGAAGTGGGCGCGTTATCGATTATTCTGGCCTTCGGCGTTCTCGCAAGTTTCTCGACCGATTTTACCTTTAATTCACTGCGCGAGGCCCAACTGTCCTCGACATGGGCCAGTATTGCTTTTGTCCTAGCCTTGATCGGTTTTGGCATGAAAGCAGGTTTGGTCCCGCTGCATGTCTGGCTACCTGAGGCGCATCCGGTTGCCCCATCGCATATTTCGGCCCTGATGAGTGGCGTCATGTTGAAAGTTGCCCTCTATGGGGTGATTCGATTTTGTTACGATTTAATCGGCACAGTCCATTGGGAATGGGGAGTGGTGTTATTGGTTGTCGGCACAATATCGGCATTGGGGGGGATTTTTTACGCGATGATGCAACCTCATTTAAAGCGGCTCCTGGCCTACAGTTCGGTCGAAAATATCGGCATTATCTTCATGGTGCTGGGTTTATCGATGATTTTTATGGCCAATGACCAGCCACAGCTAGCGGCCTTGGGCTTGATTGCGGCGTTATTGCATGCCTTCAATCATGCCTTGTTCAAAAATTTATTGTTCCTCGGCGCAGGCATTATCCATCACCAGACGCATGAGTTAAACATCGACCAACTCGGTGGCCTGATCAAACGTATGCCAAATACCAGCATGATTTTTCTAATCGGCTGCATGAGCATTTCTTCGCTGCCGCTGTTCAATGGTTTCGTCTCTGAATGGCTGGCATTTCAAACTGCTTTACAAGTTGATGTTTTGGATAATGGAGTATTGCGCAGTTTAATTCCAGTCTCGGCTGCGGCGCTGGCGCTCACCGCAGCCTTGGCCGCTGCCTGCTTCATAAAAGTATTCGGCCTCATTTTTCTGGGTTTGCCCCGCTCACGCAATGCCGAAAAAGCGCGTGAAGTTAAAGATCTCGGCATGCTGCTGGGTCCTGGCATACTTGCCGGACTTTGCTTTTTATTCGGTGTGTTTCCAGGATTGATTATCAACTTATTGAACGGCGTCGCCAAACAGGTCGTCGGGCAAACTCTGCCTAATGACACAGCGCTCGGTTGGTTATGGCTCGCACCAGTTTCCGCAGCGCGCGCCTCTTACGCGCCTCCTCTGGTTTTAATTGGGGTCATGATTGCCGGGATATTTTCTTTCTGGTTTTTGCGCCGCGATGCCGAGATAAAAGCCATGCGCCGAGCGCCAACCTGGGATTGCGGCTTCGGCGGTTTGAATGCGCGCATGCAATATACCAGCAGCGCGTTTACGATGCCATTGCGGCGTATTTTTGCCGGTATTTGGTTAATTGACGAACAAATCAACAAAGACATGCGCGGCGCGATGGATCTGGATGTCGCCGCCATTCACTATCAATTACAGGTTCAGGATCACACCTGGCCGAGAATTTATCAGCCGATTGCGCACGGCGTCAATAATCTAGCCCGGCTGGTCGGACGGATTCAAACGGGTAATATTCGCACCTACCTGGGTTATTCGTTTGCAACGTTAATATTGATGTTATGGGTGATCAGCTAATGAACTGGATTATCGCAATTATTCAAACCTTACTGTTTGTTGCGCTTGCGCCCTTGCTGGCAGGTTGGCTCAAATGGTGCAAATGCCGTTTGCAAAATCGCCGCGCACCTTCGTTATTTCAACCCTATAAGGACTTGATCAAGCTCAGTTCGAAACAACCGGTGGTTGCCGAACATGCCTCATGGATCTTTACCCGTTCGCCCTACATTATTTTTTCAGCGATGGTATTGGCCGCGAGCGTGGTTCCGTTTATCGCGGTCGATCTGCCCACCTCGGCCAGCGCCGATGTTATCGTGCTGGTGGGCTTATTCGGTTTCGCCCGATTCTTTTTGGCATTAGCGGGGCTCGATATCGGCACCGCATTCGGTGGAATGGGTTCGTCGCGTGAAATGACGGTCTCGTCATTGGCCGAACCTGCCATGCTGATGGCGGTATTTACCTTAAGTATGGCGGCATCGACCACCAATTTATCGGTTGCGATTACCCACGTCTTAGAGCAGGACTTGGTCCTCAGACCTTCATTTGTGTTTGCCTTGTTAGCGTTGATTTTAGTCGCGGTCGCTGAAACAGGCCGGATACCCATCGATAATCCGACCACGCATCTGGAATTGACCATGATTCACGAGGCGATGATTCTCGAATACAGCGGTCGCCATCTGGCCCTGATTGAACTGGCCAGTCAGTTGAAACTCATGCTGTATGGTGTATTGATCGCCAATATCTTTTTTCCGTGGGGCATTGCCGAAAGTTTTACGCCGGAAGCCTTAGGCTATGGCTTGCTCGCGATTCTCGGAAAGTTGGCCTTACTGGCGATTATCTTAGGTATCTCCGAAACTGTGGTCGCTAAAATGCGCCTGTTCAGAGTTCAAGAATACTTAAGTTTTGCCTATCTCTTGGGACTGCTCGGCATGTTAAGCCATATCATTCTGGAGGCGTCACGCTAATGACCATTGAAAATCAAGATTTTTATTCCCAGGCTATTTTATCGATGGCGGCATTGGTAGGTTTGATGTCCTTTCTGATGCTTGGACAGGGTCGATTATTGCGCTTGATCTTTATATTTGCGGTTCAGGGCTTCCTGCTCACCGCGACCACCGCTTTAGCGGCTTATAGCCTAAACAATCCTCACTTATATATTTCGGCGTTTCTGACTTTCGTACTGAAAGTATTGTTTATCCCCTGGATGCTTAAATCACAAGTGATTCAAATGAATTTACACCGCGATCTTGAAGCATTGAAAAATAACACGCTGGTCATGCTCGGCGGCGCGAGCCTTATGGTGTTCAGCTATTATGTCCTGCATCCCATCGTCCAGACCTCATCAGCCGTGATGCTGAACGCTTTGGCGGTTAGCTTGTCAGTGGTGTTACTGGGCATGCTGTTAATGATCTCGCATCGGCAAGCCGTCGCGCATGTCGTAGGTTTTATGTCGATCGAAAACGGGCTGTTCTTTGCTGCGATTGTGTCGACCCAAGGCATGCCGATGGTCGTTGAACTCGGCGTGGCCTTCGACGTATTAGTCGCCGCGGTCCTATTCGGTATTTTCTTTTTTCACATTCGCACGAGCATCGACTCTCTGGATGTCGATCAACTTAATCGTTTACATGAGGTCGATAAATGATAGCTGTCTACTTTCTGTTAGCGATCTCATTGGTCGGTATTGTCTTTTTTGCGACCACCGGCCACAAAACCGACACGGGTAAGATCAACGTCTGGATTAATAGCGCCAGTTTGATTGCGACGGTTTGGATGGCGATCAACGTACTGAATGAAGGCACGATTCTGTCGGCAAACAAGGTGTTTTTAATCGATCCGTTCAACGTTTATTTAATTGTGTTGACCGCTTTCATCGGTTTGACCACCTCGATCTTTTCGTCCCCCTATATGGCCCACGAACGGGAGCTCGGCAAGCTGACCGATGCACGGCTGAGAATGTATTATTCGATGTATCAGGGCTTTATGCTGGCGATGTATCTGGTGCTCACGACCAACAACTTAGGCGTCATGTGGGTTGCGATGGAAGGCGCGACCCTCGCTACCGTACTGCTGGTCAGCTTGTACCGAACCCCGGAATCGATCGAAGCTGCCTGGAAATACTTTATTCTGTGCGGGGTCGGTATTGCGCAAGCCTTGTTTGGCACCATTCTGCTGTATTACGCGGCCGAACAAATCGGCATTGGTGAAGATGCCCTGTTGTGGTCGGAATTATATATTCATGCCAGCCATCTAAACCCTGAAATTCTGGAGATTGCCTTTGTCTTTTTGTTGATTGGCTATGGTACCAAAATCGGCCTCGTGCCACTGCATAATTGGTTACCGGACGCTCACTCCGAAGGCCCGACTCCAATGTCGGCAGTGCTGTCCGGCTTATTGTTGAACGATGCCTTGTATGCGGTCGTGCGCAACAAAATGCTAGTTGACGGAGCGACTCATTCCAATATGGCGGGCTTGATGATGATGAGCTTCGGCTTGCTATCATTCTTAGTGGGTGCCTTATTCTTGCATCGTCAAACCGATATCAAACGTTTATTCAGCTACTCATCGATTGAACACATGGGCATGATGACTTTTGCGTTTGGCATCGGCGGTGCGTTGGCGACCTTTGCGGCGCTGTTGCACATGACTGTCCATTCACTTACCAAGTCGGCTATTTTCGTGACTGTCGGCCATGCTGCGCAAGTCGCAGGCACGCAGAAAATCGACAAAATTCGCGGCTTAATTAAAACCCAACCTAAAATTGGCTGGGGTTTATTAATCGGCACCGTCTCGATTGCAGGCTTTCCGCCCTTTGGCGTGTTTACCAGCGAGTTTCTCGTCCTGGTAGCGACCATGCACAGCTATCCGTGGCTGGCTTTATTGTTATTACTCGGCATTGGCATCGCCTTTGCCGGGCTGTTTAGAAATATTCACCCAATGGTCTATGGCGCCAAGCCCGAAGGGCAAAACCCGGTCAAGGCCAATTTATGGCCGGTCATGATTCACTTGGGGCTCGTGCTTTGGTTAGGTTTAGCGATCCCGGATTTTCTGGCGAATTGGTTTTCTGAAGCAACACGTTTAATTGCTGGGAGCGCCCCATTATGAGTACGCAGCACAACGATTGGTGTTCGGAATTTTTAACGCGCGTCATTGCCGCTGGAATTCCAGTCACCCACATTGAAAAATCGACTTTCGATATTTGGCAAATAAACGCTTACGATTGGCAACAATTCGCCGAATTCGCACACCATGAAGGTTTACGCTGGAGTGCCGGTTGGGCAGAGCAGCGCGATGCGCAATACCTCGTTAATGCCTGTTTTGAAAAACAGGGCAGCTATATTGTATTGCGCGCCACGCTTGATGAAGCCGCAGCGGAACTCCCGTCACAAGCGACAGTTTACCCAGCGGCAAACCGGAGCGAACGGCATACCCACGACCTGTTCGGCGTCAAATTTACCGACCATCCAGACCCGCGCCGTTGGGTGCGCCATCAAGCATGGCCAGAGCACAGCTATCCGCTGCGCAAGGATTTTCCGGCGGCAGGTTACCCCGAAGCCGTTACGCCACCTGACATGAATTATCCCTTTATCAAAGCCGATGGCGCAGGCGTCTATGAGATTCCGGTCGGCCCGGTTCACGCCGGTATTATCGAACCAGGGCATTTTCGTTTTCAAGCGGTTGGCGAGCTGATTCTCAATCTCGAAGAACGCTTAGGCTACGTCCATAAAGGTATCGAAAAAATTGCCGAAGGCCGGACGCCTGAAAGTTTGGCGCGTCTGGCCGGAAGAGTCTCCGGCGATACCACGGTCGGACACGCTTGGGCCGCCTGTCAGGCAATGGAGCAGGCAGCGGAGATTTCGATACCGCCGCGCGCCGCCTTACTGCGCGGCATTTTGGCGGAACGCGAACGCATCGCCAATCATCTCGGCGATATGGGCGCAATTTGCAATGATGTCGCGTTTATCTTTGCACAAGTACATTTCACGCGTCTGCGCGAACTCTGGCTGAGAAGCAATGCCAAGATTTTCAAATCGCGCCTCTTGATGGATTGCATTATTCCAGGTGGTGTTAGCTGCGACATTTTGGAAGCCGATTGCATAGTGGTTCGCGAGGATATCAAACGCCTGCGCAAGGAACTCGATCAGCTAATCCCGGCCTTAGATCTCAATACCACGCTTGAAGATCGTTTATACACCGCAGGTTTCTTATCGGAACCCATCGCCGCAGCGTTTGGCGCTCTAGGCTATGTCGGTCGCGCGAGTGGCCAAACCTTCGATATTCGCCGTGATGCGCCGTATTCACCCTATGACAAGGTCGCCTTTAAAGTAGCCGCTGAAAATCAGGGCGATATCGCCTCGCGCTTTTGGGTGCGTTATAAAGAAATCATCGCAGCCATGAAATTGCTCGAACAATTTATGCAACAGCTTGAACCCGGCGAGCTGACTACGCCCTGGCAGATACCGACCGCAGGAGCCGAAGGCCTTGGTATTATTGAGGGCTGGCGTGGTGAGATAATCAGCTTCGTGCGTTTTGATTCAGGCAATACCATTGCGCGCTTTTATCCGCGTGACCCAAGCATTATTAACTGGCCTGCACTCGAAAAACTGGTGTTGAACAATATCGTGCCGGATTTTCCGGTGTGTAATAAATCCCTGAATGGTTCCTATTCAGGTAATGACTTATAGAGAGCGGCTATGTTTCGAATTCTCAAAAAAACCTTAACGACCGGCATGCTCACCGAGCGTTTCAAGTTTCCAAAAGATGCAGAATTGGAGCAACTGGGCATTGAAATCAAACAGCAGATTGATCGCCGTTTTTCCGGCAGTCTCGCGATTCGTCAGGTGGATGCAGGTTCCTGTAACGGCTGTGAACTGGAAATCCATGCGCTGAATAATCCGTATTACGATATTGAACGCTTCGGGATTCATTTTGTCGCTTCGCCGCGTCATGCCGACATTCTGCTGGTGACAGGTCCTGTATCCAGGCACATGCAAACCGCACTCTTGCGCACCTATGATGCCACGCCCAATCCAAAATGGGTGATTGCGGTGGGTGATTGCGCGGTCTGCGGCGGCGAATTTGGCGAATCTTATGCCAGCTGCGGCAAAGTGGCTAATGTCATTCCGGTCGACGTGACCATTCCGGGCTGCCCGCCGAGCCCCTTGGTGTTGATGAGTGGGATTTTAGGCTTGATGAAGGGTTAAGCGAAGGAGGTGCATGACTCAAAATCCCCGATAACAAATCGCGCGCTGTGATTGGTGGTATTTATGCCCACTCAATTCACAACGCGATTACGCCGATACACCAATACCCATCAATTAGATGTTTAGTCCCAAAGTTCCGGGTTTAATTCATTCTTTGAAGGCTAGGTCTAGCCAGTTTTATCTTAGGAGACAAAGCTTCAATTTCATGCGAGATAGCCGCATAGAGTTCAGGAGTCCAATTATGGAGAGTTTCAGAGTCGGTCTCAAGAGGAAAATTCCTGGGGTCGTGTGGGGCAATCACCACCTTGGCATGTTCGGCACCGACTTGCGCAGTCAGGACAAAAATTTCCTCCATGGGTTTGTCGCCCATAGCGAGACAGCCAACGGAAACCGAGTTGCCGTGGATAAAAATATCTGAACCCGGATTGTTGCGTCCCTCTTGCTCCGCATGGATCAAATCGAATTCGTTGGGGTAATTTATTCTCATCGATAAGTGATAATTACTGTTGGGATTCAGATCGGTAATGCGGTAAATGCCTTCCGGTACTTGTCGGTCACCTTGGTGTAATTTGGGGCCCGCCTCGCCACTTGCCCCCATAATATGGTAGTTGCGGATATAGCGGAACTCGCCGTTGTCCCTAGCCCAGAGCTCCAATTTTTTCTCCTCTTTAAAGGCGACGAAAGTGATTTCCCGTGGCGGGTAGGAGACCTTGGCTTTGGTAAAGTAGTACTTCAGGGTTCTCTCTACGTGTTTACCATAAATTCTTACTATGTCGTCCACCGTATACAGACCGGGTATTCCAGACAGCTTTGGCGGTGGATTGAATTGATCGTTCTGGTTTAATTGAGGCTGTTGTTTGGGTTTAACAATGGTTACATTCGAAGTCGACATGTTCGTGACGGGCTTTTCACCGGTACACGCGACGAGGAAAACTGTTAAGCCTAAGAGGGCAATGATTTGAATTTCTGATTTCACACTATACTCTGAGTTCAAATTAAGACTGTGATAGAGGGTTATAAGCTTGGTTAAGCAGATCGATAGTCGACTTTTAAAAGCCATAAATGCAGGCTTCAACCCATCTAAGTCAGTTTTTGATTTATATTCTGTTCTGGAACTAAAAACCGGTAATTAAATAGGATTCCGAGAGTTTCTGCAAGGGGATTACATCTCAATCGCTGTTCAACAAAACTTAAAAGAATAATTGTAAGAGTGGCACACAATTTTCATTCTTAATTTGCCATACCCTAAAGTTTACTTCCTGATCTGAATCACATTATCCAAATACTCTGCAAAAATCCCATCGTAAGTCACTAGCGACATGCCTTCATAACTGGCTTGGGCAATCAGCAAACGGTCGAACGGATCTTTATGGTGATCAGCTAAGCTGAGAATGGTTTGGGCATGGTAGGGACTAATCGGTAGCCATTGAAAACCTTGGGCGCTAATGGTTTCAGCAATCGCCGTGGACGGTAAAGGCAACTTGCCCAACGCATTTTTGATGGCCATTTCCCAGACCGAAACGGCGCTGACCCATGCGCCTTCTGCTTGGATTTGTGCAATGATGGCGTGGTCGTTAATTTCCCCGAGCAACCAATCGTAAACGATACAGGTATCAAGCAACAGACGCATCGTCACTACCGCTAAACAGTTGCGCTATTACGTCATTTGTTTCTTCGTCATCCCAGTCAGGGCTATAGCTAACCTGACCTTTCCAAATACCGGGCGCGGCAATTTTAGTGGCGGTGTATTTCACGATTTTGGCTACGGGTACGCCATTGCGGGCGATGATCACTTCTTGGTCTTGTTCGACCGCACTAATCAGTGCTGATAAGCGGTTTTTGGCTTCGAGCATATTGACTTGCATGGTCCACCTTGCTGTCTTGGCTAATCTTAGCTAACTTTATAAGGAATACCCTCACTTGTCAATATGCCGCTGATTAGCCATTTAACTCTTTAGATAGCGCTCAAAAATCCCTCCAAAATTGCAATTCTGATCTCCAGCAAAGCGCGTTTTACGGCTACATTTGAGAAATTTTAATTTGCTTTATTACTATCCGGTCGTAACACCCGTTTTCCATTTTCTTCCTCACACGTTCCGGTGATCATGCCGGAGTTTCTTAGCGTAAGGTGTGAAAGACCGCATTAAAACAGCTTTAATCGTTCACTGATTTCTGAGGAGAACAGTTATGTTAGCACTCAAATTTATTCGGATCATCCCGTTGTTTCTATTGGCAGCCACCACGTTTCAAACCATGGAAGCATCTCCACCTCCTGCTACAGCACCTACAGCGATTTTTACCGGATCGCCCGGCACACCCTACGTCAATCAGAAAGTACAATTCAGCAATACCAGTACCGGCAATCCTACGAGTTGGCTTTGGAATTTTGGTGATGGACAAACTGGCACCTCAAAAGATGCAAATCATATATAGTTTGCGTACCTTATCGAGTTGGATATCGGCAAATGGGAAAATAGCATTAAATGCCTGTGAATTATTTATGAAAAATAAAGTTGAAAGCAAGCACAAAAAAGCGCACCATTCGATGACTATTTTGGAGTTGGGTCATGAGAACAACAATAGTATTAGATGATGAATTGCTGGCAAAAGCCCAGGCGTTGACTAGTATTTACGAAAAATCTAGCTTAGTAAAAGAAGCCTTAAAAGCGTTGATAGAACGGGAAAGCGCAAAGAGGCTAGCCAACTTGGGCGGTACAGAGCCAGAATTGGAAATGATTCCTCGAAGACAAACTACTGCTTGAATTAATGATTTTGGTCGATACCTCGGTCTGGATAGATCATCTACGTAATAACGAACCAATACTTGCAAAATTACTGCTACAAAATAAAGTTCTTTGCCATCATTTTGTGAGAGGTGAATTAGCCTTAGGCAATTTGCAGCAACGCAACATGATTTTGACAGCTTTAGAAAATTTGCCACAAGCACCGTTGGTTTTTACCGAAGAAGTTAATTTTTTCATCGAAAGCCATCAACTCTTTGGCTTAGGTATTGGCTATGTTGACGTACATTTGCTGGCTTCGACCCGATTAATGGGGAATGCCAGATTATGGACCCGAGACAAGCGGTTGTTATCAGTCGCAACAAGGCTCAAATTGGCGGCGAATGTTGAAGCATTAAACTAAGGCCATAAGCTGCATCTATAGGATGCTGCCGACGTAAGGAGGCGCATCGATCGCGATCATTGCGCCTCGTATGACTCGGCACAACCTATCTAGTTTGCGCACCTTATCGAGTTCATCGAAGACCATGCACAGCCCGCGCGAGCGGGAGCTGATGCCTATCATGTGGAACTGCACGCATATTGCTAACTCAAATACGCGGCCTAAAATCGAAGCTACCTGCCGGGCGCATGGCTATGAACCACACGTTATATGCACCCCATTGTTACCGAAACGCGCGCATTTAGAGATGCAAATTTGTCCTCTTGTTGCCCTTTTTCCATAAAGTCTTCACATTCTCTCCATAATTGGTTCTTACACTGTAAGCGTGTTACCAAGCAATGCTTTAGACGCATTTACTAGCTGGCTCATTCTTTCAGGAAATTAACTATGACTATTTTTAAAATTACCCTGGTTTTTGCTTCATTACTCTTAAGTATTAATGTTAGTAGCCATGACCGTTATGACAACCTCACCAAGACATTGACTATTCCTTCGCTGGATGTTGGGAATACTAGTTATACCAATGTGGCAATAAAATTAAAAGATTATGAACTCTTAACAATTGACCCGACCCCGCATGTTAATACGACGGTTAATCTTAAAAAAATCACCATTGGCGATGGTCGTATCGCTAATCGTCCCACAGCAGGTTCAGTGTGGCCATGCCAAACAAATTTTGGAGGAGGTGGCGCTTTTGCAAGTGGTGCATGGATTAGTAACGATGGTACTTATGATTTAACCACTAAACCTAGCGTTGATGGTTCCATTCAATGGCCTAGCGAATTGAGCATACAGATAAAAAATGGTGTGCGCACCCTGTCAGGTAACCGTTTGCCAAGTGACCCTACGGGGATTTTTCCGGTAGGTTCAACAGATGACGCATTCGCTTATGATCGCAATCCCAATAAAATACAGACCAGTACTGTCCAAATCAATTTACCGCTGATGCCACAAATAGCCTCCTCAGCTTCCTGCGTACCCTTTGGTGAAATTGGCATTTTGGTGAATGGCGGATATTTTTTTAATGCATTAGACTCATTAGGAAGGGATGCAGTTGCCCACGAAATTCAAGATGCTTGTGATGGGCATCCAGAACAATCGGGTGCTTATCACTATCATAGTGTGTCAACCTGTCTTGAAAAACAAAGTTCCAGGACTAGCCACTCGGCTTTGATGGGATATGCCTTAGATGGGTTTGGCATCTTCGGGCATTATGGTGAAAACGGTAAAGAATTAACCAACGCCGATTTAGACGAGTGCCATGGTCATACCCATGAGATAGATTGGGATGGCAAGCGAATAAACCTGTACCATTATCATGCAACTTGGGAATATCCTTATACAATAGGCTGCTTCCGTGGTGCGCCGGTGAAATAAATTAATGAAGCAAGGTAGCCTGAATTGAGCTTGCGGAATCCAGGATCTGACATTACCGTCATTCCTGGATTTCATTCAGGCTTCGGTGCTCGACCCGTGTTAAGCACAGTAAATATTTGCTACGCGCAGCGTACCCGGCTGAACGATTAACCGCGCCTATTGAACAGGAATTTCCTTGACTAGATTGTTTAAATTAAATAGGTCATACATGCTTTGCATCGCATCGAATACGCTGGGCTCGGTGTTTTCAGGAGAACCGCCGACGATAGGTGGCTTTGGATCGTATTGTAAGTCCAACATCACTGATTGGGTATAATCTTTGCCATCGTTCAAATCCTTGGTAAAGACTTTTTGCACCATAGCCAAGGCCATATCGATACCAGCAGTGACACCGCTCGCCGTCCATATTTTGCCGTCATAGAGATAACGTTGCTTGGGTTGCGGTATCGCGCCAAAATGGCGTAATAATTCATCGGCCCGATACCAATTACTCGTGGCTTGTTTGCCTTGTAGTAAACCCGCAGCTCCTAAAATCCATGATCCTGTGCAAACACTTCCCGTGGCGACGGTTTTTTGGTCGATGGTCTTTATCCAATTGATCACTTCGGAATCTTTCGCCAGATTGATCGTATCTAAAGCACCACCGGGCACGATTAGCACTTCGAGATCATTGGTATCGGCAATGGTACGATGAGCAGTGATTTCCAAGTCGCTATTAAAAACGATGTTTTTTTTATAAAGGCCATTACTATTTTTACTGGCAGAGATTAGCAGGGGTTTCAAACCCGCCGTACTAAAGACTTGAAAAGGGCCTAAAGCATCGATCGCATTTGCGCCATCGTACACTAGAATGCCGATACCGCCACGTTGGTAGGTGCGAGTCGTTGGATCATAGCTGGCTCTGACGTCGGGATTCGGCGCTAACGACATCAATTGATAGGGATCCAAATGCTCGGCCATCAGTATCGATGACAGCCCGAGCAGGGAAAAACAAATTAAGATACGGGTCCACATTGGCTTTGCTCCTTCAAGTTAAATGGTCGAAAGATGACTATTCAGACCCCTCACGTAGCGGTTAGAATTCGTTAGAGGTCTGGAATGAAGTCGAAAGTAATCAATTAGGCAGGGTCGTCGGTGCGTAATCCAATAGCTCGAACACCCATTCGCTGACTTTGTGCAGTCGGACAGAATAGTAAGTGCCGTCGTGTTGACGCCGGTTGAAAATTGACCACCCGCACCGGATGAAATTTGACCAGGGAATGGAACCGATTTTTGATTAATCGGCTGTGGATAAGTGTACTGGAAACGGATAGCAAAATGAAAGTTTTACTACCCGTTTTCTGATGATATTTAGAAGTTGTTTTCCTCTTGTATATTTTCTTCTGGCGTTTTCTGATGATTACGCTTTGCGAGTTCTCTGGCTTGAATGCGTGCTTTGGCTTGTTCGGTGCTGTGCCGGAAACGGTACGATTCGTTGCCGGTTTCGACGATATGACAATGGTGGGTCAATCGATCCAATAATGCCGTGGTCATTTTGGCATCGCCAAACACAGTTGCCCATTCCGCAAAGGTCAGGTTAGTGGTAATGATGACGCTGGTTCGTTCATACAGTTTCGAGAGCAAATGAAACAATAAGGCACCTCCTGACTGAGAGAACGGCAAGTATCCGAGTTCATCGAGAATTATTAAATCGACCTGCATGAGTCGATAAGCAAGCTTACCCTGATTGCCGGCATTTTTTTCCCGCTCCAGTTGTGTAACAAGATCAAGGGTTGAGTAAAAGCGTACCCGTTTATTGCTTTCAGTAATCGCTTTGACACCCAATGCGGTAGCAAGATGGGTTTTTCCGGTACCGGTGCCACCTACTAAAACAACGTTATGTGCGGCATCCGTGAACGCTGTGCCAGCAAGATGCATGATTAACGAGCGGTCCACGTTGGCCGCGTCGAAATCAAAACTGGCAAGGTCACGATGCACCGGAAATCGGGCAGACTGCAGTTGATACCGTATGGAACGAATATGACGATCTTCCGTTTCGGCTTGTAATAAGTGACGCAGTAATCCCTCCAACGCTTGTAAACTACCAAGACCCTGGCTGGCGAGTTCGGCGTAGCCTGCTGCCATGCCATAGAGTTTGAGCGATTTTAATTCAGTTTCAATATTAAGCATCTTCGCTCTCCTTATCCACGTCGACCGACAATTGAACAGCACTCAGTTGATCATATCGTCCGGTATCGGCAACCGGTGATTCATTCAGCTGTAACGCATCGGGTGTGTTGATCTGCGGTATTTCAGCTTTATCGTGATCTTGCCAATGTGCTAATAGATGACGTATTTGCTCTGGGTTGGTGTACCCTGCCTCTAGGCAACGTTGCGCCGCAGTCACTAATGCCTCTAAGCCTTGTTTGGGTACATAGGCTAACACCTCGGCCATCACACGATTTCCCTCGGGACGTTTGCACAATACCCGTTGCAAAGCCACTAATGGAGCAGGCATCTCTAAGAAGGGTGCGCCATTACGTAAGGCACCGGGTTTACGTTCTAGCAGTGGAATATAATGCTGCCAGTCGTAGCAGATTTGATCGCGATCGAAAACCCTGGTATGACTGGCAATCAGCGCATCATCAGCATACATATCCAAGCGTTCTGCGTATAACCTGACACAGATACGACGATTGGCCCAGCGACACGGGACTGAATAGCGATTCCGTTTCACGGTGACTAGGCAGGTACTGGAAACCCGCGCAATAACTTCGACATAGCCATCGAACAGGCCGGGTACTGGCATTAAATGGGATTGTTCAATTTCAAAAGCTTCCTGCACGGTCATGCTGCTACTTTCAGGCCAAGGCAATTCAGCCCATAGCGTCCGACAACGTGTTTGTAACCAATCATTGAGCTCGCTAAAGCCGACAAAGCATTGTTGACCGGCATCCTGCCAAATTCGGCGCCGACTGTCTTGGACGTTTTTCTCGACAATCCCTTTTTCCCAGCCGGAAGCGACCGTGCAAAAATCCGGATCAAATAAATAATAGGCCGTCAGTGCTGTAAAACGCGAGTTAATGATACGTTCTTTGCCTTTTTGAACCTTATCGACAGCCGTTTTCATGTTGTCATAGATACCGCGCAACGGCACCCCCTGAAAGACCCGAAAGGCACGACTGTGAGCATCGAATAACATTTCATGTGTCTGACAGGGATAGGCAACCAATAAAAATGCCCGACTGGCGCACAATTTGATGTGAGCAACTTGAATACGGCGGCATAAGCCAGCAACGACAAGCGATTCTTCGCTCCAATCAAACTGAAACGCTTCTCCCCAGTGAAATTTCAACGGTATAAACGCCCGCTGACCTACATCACTGGCACCGGCTTTGCGCCACGCACGAATGTAATCGGTTAACTGCGTATAGCCACCTCCATAGCCTGCCATCTGTAATTCATCAAGCAGCTTGAGTGCGGTACGTCTATCGCGTTTAGGACGGTAACTATCGGTTATCAGTGCTTGCTTCAACTGATCTTCAAATGGTGTGAGTTTGGTCGGCATCACACGTCGTTGATATTCTGGCTCACTACCGTTAGGCATTCTTAGCCATTTTTTGACCGTATTGCGCGACAAACTGGTTCGTCTGACAATTTCATTAATGGACAACTTATCACGGAAATACATCCGCCGAATTTTTGCGTATAAGATCATGGTTATCACCTCTTTTGCTCCTGTCTAATTAATAGACAGGACAGGTTAACAACCCTGGTCAATTTTCAGCCGGAATTTGCCGGTTTACATGGTCAATTTTCAACCGGCGTCAACA
>CANNKG010000059.1 GCA_947505105.1 Methylococcaceae bacterium
ATAAGGATGTCGAGGAGGTGATGAAAAAACTTAACCATCGACCACGGAAAAGCCTTAACTATAAAACACCTCATTCAGTCTTTTTTGCAGAATCTTTGCCGAAGGCCGCATGACAACTAGGATTGCACTTCGGAGTTGAATCCGCCAACTTTAGAATAATCAAAAGTTAGAGGAATATCAAAAAATTCATTCTCTTATTGATAATAACTATCAATTTTACCTGGATAAATATCACCCATAAATAATCACTTCAGGATCCAATTAAAGTTCAACAATCCTAGATCGAGCTTGAAATGACAAAATTCCAGATTATGCTTGTATCAATGACGGATAAACTGCTTTAATAATGCGATAACACTCACGTTCCAGCATTTTTTATTAACGATGATGACTCCTGAAGACTTATTTACCAAAGTGCTACGCAAGCAGATTCTTGATTTATCGGCTTACAAAGTCGCCGATGCCGCTAATTTGATCAAACTCGACGCCATGGAAAATCCATATACTTGGCCGGAAAGCTTGGTTGCCGAATGGCTTGAACAACTCCGCTATGTCGAGCTCAATCGTTACCCAGACCCTTACGCCATCCAATTGACACAATCACTTCGAACCCTAAATAAAATTCCGACTGATTCCGGAATTTTGCTTGGTAACGGTTCAGATGAGCTTATTCAGCTACTTTTAATGGCACTGCCTACAGGTTCTAAAGTTCTGGCCCCAGAACCCAGCTTTGTCATGTATAAGCAAATTTGCTTAAGCCTTGAACTTGACTATCATGGCATCTCATTATCTCCTGAGACGTTTGAGCTGGATTTACCAGCGTTTCTTGCCGCTATCGAAAAATATCAACCCGCGCTGATTTTTATCGCTTATCCAAACAACCCAACCGGTAATTTATTTAATCCCGAATCGATACATCACATCATCCAAACAGCTCCCGGATTGGTTGTGATTGACGAAGCCTACGCACCGTTCGCTAATGCTAGTTTTCTACCCAACTTGACCGATTATCCGAATCTAATCCTGATGCGAACTGTTTCCAAATTAGGCCTTGCCGGTCTGCGTCTCGGTTATATGGCCGGTGCCGCTGCGCTGATTGACCAGCTCAACAAAATTCGCCTGCCATACAACATCAATACCTTAACCCAAGTGAGCGCCGAATTTGCATTAACAAATCACCAAGTATTTGAACAACAAACAGATTTAATCTGCGCAGAACGAACCCGTGTCATGCAAGAACTCAATGCGCTACCTGGCATTTTTGCCTTCCCCAGCGCCGCCAATTTTATTTTATTTCGGACACCCAAAGACACTGCAGAAACACTCTTTAATTCCATCAAACAAAAAGGTATACTCATCAAAATCCTTGCCAGTCAAGGCGGCCTCCTAATTGACTGCCTGAGGGTAACAATAGGCACTCCGGATGAAAATCAACAATTTTTACAAGCGTTATCATCCAGTCTAAACGCGCTTTAACTTGTTTCCAACTTACCAATATTCAATTGAATTTGTTACCAAATTTGCCAAACCGTTCTCTTGAATCACTAACACAAGGCCGTTAATGTAGTCCAACTTTACAAAAATTTATCACGACAACTTCTAATCCCCCTAGCTGAAGTGGTATATTGTTGAAACACCAAACATAATAACAAAGGGCAGTGCCATCAGCTGCATGCCCACAATCAGGAGAGCTATATCATGAGTAATGAAGGTGTAGATAAGTCTAAACGGCAGTTCCTGACCTCGGCACTCACCGTGGTCGGAACCGTCGGAGCAGGCTATTTAGCTGTTCCATTCCTGGCCCAGATGCAACCGAGCACGAAAGCAATGGCAGCAGGAGCACCTGTAACCGTTGACATCAGTAAAATGGAGCCGGGCCAACTGTTAAGAGTCGAATGGCGAGGCAAGCCTGTTTGGGTCTTAAATCGAACCCCCACCGTTTTAGAAACTTTAGCCAAACTGGATAGCCAGCTAAGCGATCCGTATTCAAATGAGTCATTGCAACCAACTTCAAGCAAAAATCCTGCTCGATCGATCAAGCCGGAAATTTTTGTTGCTATCGGTCTTTGTACTCACTTAGGCTGCTCACCAACTTTTCGTCCCGAAATTGCCCCACATGACCTCGGCGAAAAATGGCAAGGTGGCTTTTTTTGCCCATGTCACGGCTCTTGGTTCGACCTTGCCGGACGCGTCTATCAGGGAGTGCCAGCCCCCACCAACCTAGAAATCCCCCCCTACCGGTACGTAACGGAAACTCAAATTATTATTGGTGACGAAACCGTGGAGACCCAAGCATGAAATCAAATCGTTTAGCCAATTGCGGTAACTGGGTTCTGGATCGCTTACCATTAGCAAATCTCTGGAATGACCACATGGCGCACTATTACGCGCCAAAGAACTTTAATTTCTGGTATTTTTTTGGCTCACTGGCGTTGCTAGTCTTAGTGAATCAATTTCTGACCGGCATTCTATTAACCATGAACTATAAACCGGACGCCAAATTAGCTTTTGACTCGGTCGAATACATTATGCGTGAGGTCAACTGGGGCTGGCTAGTGCGTTACATGCATTCTACAGGTGCCTCAGCGTTTTTTGTGGTCGTCTACCTGCATATGTTTCGAGGTTTACTCTACGGATCGTTCAAACATCCACGCGAACTGATCTGGATCTTCGGTATGCTCATTTTTGTGGCATTGATGGCCGAAGCATTTATGGGCTATCTGCTACCTTGGGGACAAATGTCTTACTGGGGCGCACAAGTTATTATTTCACTGTTCAGCGCAATACCTGTTATTGGTGACGATCTTTCGCTCTGGATTCGCGGTGATTACGTCGTTTCCGATGCCACACTGAACCGCTTTTTTGCATTTCACGTTATCGCCATTCCTTTGGCTCTGGTCATGCTGGTAGTTTTACATATCATGGCCTTGCATGAAGTTGGCTCAAACAACCCTGACGGTGTAAACATTAAAAAAGTCAAAGATGAGCATGGCATTCCCCTAGACGGCATCCCATTTCATCCTTACTACACGGTGAAAGACATCGTTGGTGTCGCAGTATTTTTGTTCTTCTTTGCTACCGTTATCTTTTACCTTCCTGAAATGGGTGGTTATTTTCTGGAACACGCCAATTTCATCCCGGCAGATCCATTAAAAACACCTGAACATATTGCCCCACTTTGGTATTTCACCCCCTTCTATGCAATTTTACGCGCTATTCCTGATAAGTTTGCCGGCGTTATCGGCATGGGCGGCGCGATCGTGGTCTTGTTTTTATTGCCGTGGCTTGATCGAAGCCCAATTAGATCCATACGCTACCGTGGCGGTTTATACAAAAAAGCGCTGTTATTGTTCGTGATCAGTTTCATTGGTCTCGGTTATCTGGGTACTCAGCCTGCCACCCCTACTGCGACTACTTTTGCACGCGTTTTTACTGCGATTTATTTTGGTTTCTTTTTATTGATGCCACTTTATACTCGTTGGGAAAAAAGCAAACCATTACCCACTCGTGTTACGGATCAACCGACCCTGGAAGACCGAATTCCAGTCTGGATAGCGACATTTAAAGAAATGACCGTCAGTCAACCCATTAAAACTAAAAATGGCACTGTTATTCTGCCAAGACGTCCTGACTTGACCGGCATTATTAATGTGACGATTCGTTTAGCCAAAAAACTTAAAGCCAGCATGGATTAATATGAAAAATTTATTACCTACATTACTATTTTTACTGCTGCCTTTAAATGTTTATGCAGCAGGCGATGTTGAACTTCAATCTGCAGACATTGATTTGACTGACCGTCAATCTCTCGAACGCGGCGCTGAACATTACGTGACCTATTGCTTAGGTTGTCATGCAATCAAATATATCCGTTACTTACGTATCTCACGAGATTTTGATATTCCTGAAACTGAAGTCTTAAATAAAATTGCTCCGATTGGCGCTGGCATCTACGACAAGATGGAAAGCGCCATGAATGCTCACGATGCTAAAAAATGGTTCGGC
The DNA here is from genome assembly GCA_947505105.1 of Methylococcaceae bacterium. GTDB lineage: Bacteria > Pseudomonadota > Gammaproteobacteria > Methylococcales > Methylomonadaceae > SXIZ01. The sequence continues at coordinate 4,006 of CANNKG010000059.1, forward strand.
ACAGAGCCTCCCGACTTATCATTAGTTGCGCGTTCTCGGGGAGCTGATTGGATTTACACCTATCTAAAAAGCTTTTACACTGAAGCTAAAGCCCCCATGGGTGCCAATAATACGGTTTTTCCGGATGTCGGGATGCCTAACATGCTGTGGCAACTACAAGGCGAACAGACCCCGGTCTTTAAAATGGTCGACAAAAAACAGATAATTGACCATCTGAGCAATGACGGACAAGGTAAACTATCCGAAAAAGAATTTGATCAATTTGTGAACGATCTGGTTAACTTCTTAGTATATACCAGCGAACCCGCTCAACTTGAACGTGAATCAATGGGTAAATATGTCCTATTCTTCATTCTGATGTTCTTAGCCATAGCTTATCTGCTCAAAAAAGAATATTGGAAAGACGTGCATTAAGAAACATGCACGGAATAACTTAAATCCTCAACCCTCTCCCAGAGGAAGAGGGAGTAAGTTACGCCATCCTAGTTCTTAATTCCTTTCTCGCGAAAACAAGGATGTTTTCCCCCTCATCTGAAACTCCGCATCACCCTGCAAGCAGCGAAAATCAACTGAGTCCCCAAAAAGCTAATCTTCCATGCTATAATTTGGGCTTTAATCGCCCTGCAAATCTTTAAGAGGTTGTTATTCGTGGCAAATATCAACACCCGCAAATCTGTAATGACGTTATTCTCATCGCCTGACTGCGCGATGAGTCATTGTGCTCGTTTGGTATTACACGAAAAAGGCATTACGGCGGATGTTGAATATTTCAATCCAAGCGAACCTCCAGAAGATTTACTGGAACTAAACCCAAACGGCACGTCACCGACCTTAATCGAGAGAGACTTAGTACTCTATGATTCTCGTATCATCATGGAATATTTGGACGAACGCTTCCCGCACCCACCTTTACATCAAATGGATCCGGTATCGCGCGCTAATACGCGGATGATTATTAAAAGAATTGACGAAGATTGGTATCAACTGCTCAATGAAATTTTACATTCAGGTGAAAAAAAATCAGCGCGTGCCAAAAAGATGTTGCGTGAAAGCTTAATGGCAGCCACACCTATTTTTAATTCGCAACCCTACTTCATGAGCGATGAATTTGCGCTAATTGATTGCGTCATGGCTCCTTTACTATGGCGATTACCGAGCGTTGGGATTGAACTCAGTAGCCTCGGCGATGAGATCACCAAGTATGCTCACCGACTTTTCAATAGGCCCGCATTCAAAATCAGTTTAAGTAATATTGAAAAAGAAATGACCCAAATAATCAAATGACTTCGTTAAAACCCTATTTAATCCGTTCAATCTACGAATGGATCGTTGACAATAATCTCACCCCACATCTCCTGGTAGATGCCGAAAATAAAACGGCAATTTTGCCCCTAGATTTCGCTGAAGATGGAAAAATTGTTTTAAACATTAAACCAGAAGCAATTCAGGGTTTATCCTTAGGCAACGAAACTATTGAGTTTAATGCACGTTTTTCAGGTAAACCCATTCATATTGTCGCCCCAATTGCGGCTATTTTGGCTATTTATGCCCGAGAAAACGGTAAGGGAATGATCTTCGATACCGACGATATCGATCAAGATAACGAAACCCCGCCTCCGCCTCCCTCAAATCCACAGCTCAGAGTTGTTAAATAGCGCAACCGACAAAGACAAAGACAAAGACAAAGACAAAGACAAAGACAAAGACATTCGAACAAATACGGAGCTTTTGTTGCGATCTTGAACCTAAAAGCCATCAATAATCGCAACAATCACCGCACCTCAAGCTTTTTCAACCTCAGCCGTCGGCACTGTAGCCTGTTCAACCTTAGGTTGAGACGTCACGTCCGAAACACCGGGCGCTAATGCATCGAACGGATTAAACTGCCCCAACAGCTTAGTCAAGTTAGCGACATGCTGAGCTAAATCGGACATCCCCTCAAATTGACTGGCAACACTTTTTGTGATGTTCTCAACAAGATCCTTAAATGCACTAGATGGATCGGCAAATACTTTTACCGCCTCAGTAGGACCTGCCAATTTTTGGGCAGCTTGCTGACTAAAATCAACGACTTTTTTAAGTGCATTGGCATCGACCGGTTGCTGTTCGCTGACTGACTGGTAAGCACTTACAGCCCGCGCAGTCTTTTCCATATTCATATTCAGAGAGAAACCGGCAATTTGATCCGTACTAAAGCCGATATTCGCCGCTTGTTTAAAAGCGGATTTAACATCCCCTTTAAAAAAATCCTGACCGACATTCTTAATTTGTTTCATTAAGTCTTGCAAAGACTTCTGCTCATCTTCGTTCAAATTTCCGTCAATTGTCATCTGAAAATCGGAACTACTCACTGACTCAGACTGATAGCCGCTTACACTGCCGTCCTTGTTATTAGCTTCAAAAGCACTTTGATGCGTAGCATTCATCCCATCAAAACGGATAGTCACCGTGTCGCCTTCCTGGGTTTTAATCTGAATATCAAAAGACTGGTGAACCGAGGTACTTAAATCCTGTACTTGTAAGTTTGAATAATTCGCACGCGCTTCAGGAGAGATTTGGACGTATTTATCATCACCTTGCACCGACTGAGCCATATTTTCGGCTTGATTTTGCTGGTCGGTTGCTGCTGCGACGGTCGAATGCTGAGCTACGTTGTGATTACGCACATGAGGATTTTGCAGATGCTTATCCCGCTCGGAAAAAATACTGTGCGGCAGCTTCAACGCGGATAAGGATTGAGGAATCATGATGGCAATCTCCAAAGGCAATATTAATCAAGATAAGTTCGAAGCACCTCCCTTTGCCGGAATAACCCTGCTACAAACTATCTACTTATAAAACGTGACACAATTCACATGTCACTATTGAAATCGGCATTACGTACTAATTCTTTAATTAAATATGGAAAAATTTTGATTCCGCCCTGCTAATTTTTCATTGCCTATACGCCGCCTCAATCAACTGACCAAAACTAATTCCCCCATCACCAGCAGGAATTGCTTCGTGAAGATAAACCTCAAAGCCAGCTTGTCGTAACAAATTCTCAAGCTGCTCAGTCAACAGTCGATTCTGGAATACCCCGCCGGAAAGACCAACACGTTCAATTGAATGGTTATCGCGTATTGCCCTTGCTTGGGCAACAACAGCTCCCGCAAGAGTCGCGTGAAAAATTGAACCACGTTCTCCCTGAGTGAGTTGATTATCCATCAACATAACCAACAAGGGTGTCCAGTCACTTAATAATAAACCGGTATCTGTTTTAAGCAGTGGCAAAGTGATTGCCTCAGCACCTGCATAACTGATCGCCTCAAGCTGCATCGCAGCATGGCCTTCATAACTAGAATACTGCGTTAGCCCGATTAACGCTGCGGCGGCATCAAACAGACGTCCCGCCGAACTGGTTTCAACACAATTAATACGCTTCTCCCAAGCCATTTTTAACCATTCAGCCTCTCTCGGTGCATCAGGCCACTGAAGCCCTTGCTCTAAACATAGCGATAAAGCAGATCTCCAGGGCTCTCGACTCGCCTTATCTCCACCGGATAGATGAAATGGTCGTAGCGAGCCCACCCGACGCCAATTGCCCGGCATTCCGAGCAATGCCTCTCCGCCCCATATCGAGCCATCCTCTCCATACCCAGTCCCATCCCAGGTATAAACTAATATTGGTTCATGTAGATGATGCTCGCCAAATAACGCCGAAGCATGGGCATGATGATGATATACCTGAACAACAGGGAGTTTCTGCTTAAGCGCCCAGTGTCGGGAAAAATAATCAGGATGCGCATCACATACAATCAACTCGGGCGTTACTTCATATAAGCGAATCAGATCAGTAATTACTTGCTCAAAAACCTGATGACTGCGCAATGCACCAAGGTCACCAATATGCGGAGAGATAACAATTCGATCTTGAAATCCAAGGCCTACAGTATTTTTTAAATCCGCACCAATAGCTAACGTCGGCTGTTTGAACTGAAACGACAGTTTGGACTCAATTGGCGCCAGCCCCCGCCCAACTCGAATCATCCGCATTTTTCCCGCAATACGCCGAGCCACCGAATCATCCGCGGGGCGAAGAATCGGGCGATTATGATGTAAAAAGGCATCCGCAACATGATTTAAACGCCGCTCAACCTCATGCGAATCAGTTAGCACTGGCTCACCACTCAAATTTGCAGAGGTAGCCACCAACGGCGCGTCATATTCATTCGCTAATAGATGATGCAGGGGGCTATACGGAAGCATTACGCCAACTTCACCTAAATTTGGCGCGATATTCTCACAGAGCGATGGCTGTGGAGATTTTTGAAGTAAAACGATTGGTCGTTGAGGCGAACACAACAACGCTTGTTCAACGTCGTCAGGCACAGCAAGACGATACACCATATCCATGCCTTGGTCACCACGCCAGGGCACCAATATCGCCAACGGTTTCTGCGGACGCTGTTTCCGTTCGCGTAATCGTGAAACGGCAGCTAAGTTATTCGCATCACAAAATAAGTGATAGCCGCCAATGCCTTTGACCGCAATAATCAAACCCTCGCGAAGTGCAGCGATACATGCGCTTAACGCCTGCTCATTGCCAATGACACTTGCTCCCAGCGGGCGATAAAAAGTCAATTCAGGTCCGCAAACCGAGCAAGCGAGCGGCTCAGCATGGTATCGACGATCAAGCGGGTTGGTGTATTCAGATCGACATTCAAAACATAATTCAAAGCCTGCCATCGCCGTTGATTGACGGTCATAAGGCAAGCGCTCAATCAAGGTATAACGCGGTCCACACTGGGTGCAATTAATAAACGGATAGCGGTAGCGTCTTTCCGTAGGATTCTGCATTTCGTCTAGACATTCATTACATACAAAATAATCAGGAGGAATGTGCGCATCTGCTATTCCGCCTATTTTACTGTCCTGAATGGTAAAAATTGTCATTCCCTGTACCGCTTGACAAGAAATGCTCGGTTCATCCGGTTGCGCCAAAGGCGGTGCACGAAGCACCAGCGCCTCTTTAAAGGCATCTAGCTGTGCAATACTCCCTTCTACCCATATTTCCACTTGCCCACTTCTATTGCGTACCCATCCAACCAGATTAAGCTCATGAGCAAGACGACTGACAAAAGGTCGGTAACCGACCCCCTGGACGCGCCCAGTCACGACGATTTGATAAGCGGAGAAGTCAGTCACAAATTTCCTAAAACAATGAATTTTAGTCGAATAATCTCAACAAGCAATCCAGTCCACTCCAGAATGTTCCGCGTTATCAATACTGAAGATAATGCACTCGTGAAAATGTTTGATACTAAAGCGATGAAGAGTGAGCAAAACAGTTAAAAATAAATATTACGCTCAAGTATGGTATAAAATGTGAACTTTCGACTAGGTATTACCTAGGGGCGTAGTCCATAAATACCAGCCACATGGGTGAGTATTTATTCTTAAGTAATATCTCGATATCTCCAAAAATCGCGCCGCTACCTTATTAAAGCAAGACCAAGGAGAACTATCAAATAAGCGAAGACTTCCTTCGTGAGTATTCTTAAGTCTTGGCGCCCTAAGGGGTAACCCTATATTACTTCGTATTTTCTATAGTGCAGGATTAATAGATGCTGGATGATGAACAAAAAAAACTTTTAATAAACCTAGAAACCATTATTCACGAGATCACCGAGAATGCTTGGCATCCGGTTCACGACCCCAAACATCCTAAACATGCAGAATCATTAGCCGCATTTAATAAATTATTAGCAATGCGCGAAAACTTGGTCTTTACCAATGGTGATAATAGCGATTCAGATGCGTAAAAGCCATCCGAGAACCTAATTCATTAACGAACAAAAGGGCATTGAAATCAAGTATTTCCAATGCCCTCTTCAGTTACGTCATCTGCATGCTTCAATTCGAAAAAAAACCGCAATTTTTCAAATCGCAATCAATGAACTAAACTCAACAACACACCAGCAGCAACTGCAGACCCTATCACACCAGCTACATTGGGCCCCATCGCGTGCATCAGCAGGAAATTATGCGGATTGGTTTCGAGACCTAATTTATTCGCCACTCGCGCCGCCATTGGAACCGCAGAAACGCCTGCCGCGCCAATTAATGGATTAATCAGGGTCGTGCTGAATCGATTCATAATTTTAGCCATGATCACGCCTGAAGCCGTGCCAATGGAGAAGGCAATAGCTCCTAATGCCAGGATACCCAAGGTCTTAACTTGCAGAAAGGCATCGGCGCTCAATTTTGATCCGACTGACAGTCCTAAGAAAATGGTCACAATATTAATCATTTCATTCTGAGCCGTTTTGCTCAACCGCTCAACCATACCGCAGGTATTCATTAGGTTACCCAGACAAAACATCCCGATCAGAGGCGCTGCCGATGGCAAAAACAAAATTGTTAACACCAAAAGCACTAATGGAAAAATTATTTTCTCAGTTTTCCCGACAACCCGCATTTGCTGCATTTCGATACCGCGTTCCTCAACGGTAGTTAACGCACGCATAATCGGTGGCTGAATAAGCGGTACCAATGCCATATACGAATAAGCCGCGACCGCAATCGCACCCAATAAATCCGGCGCCAAACGCGAAGCAACATAAATGGCAGTCGGCCCATCGGCGCCACCGATAATAGCAATCGCCGCAGCATCTTTCAGGGTATAGTCAAAGCCCGGAATGGCATTAAGCGCCAACGCGCCCAACAAGGTTGCAAAAATTCCGAATTGCGCCGCCGCTCCCAGCAACAAGGTCTTAGGATTTGCCAACATCGGGCCAAAGTCGGTCATGGCGCCCAAGCCAATAAAAATCAATAACGGAAAAACCCCAGCCTTGATGCCAAAGTACATGTAATAAAGGAGGCCGCCTTCTTCAGCAATTCCTGCAACCGGAATGTTACTGATCACGGCCCCAAAACCGATCGGCAACAATAACAACGGCTCAAAATCCTTTTTGATCGCAAGAAACAATAACAAGAAACCCACCATCATCATTACAGCCTGACCTGCCTGTAAGTTATAAATGCCCGTACTATGCCAAAGTGAAATCAGATTTTCCATCGTTTGTCTCTTAATTTATTGGATTTAGATATAAACTCCTGCCGGTTATAAAGTAATCAAGGCCTGCCCAACAGCTACCACGCCACCCTCTTTTACATTTACTGCACTGACAATACCCGCGTACTTGGAACGAACTTCTGTTTCCATTTTCATCGCTTCCATAATCACAACGACATCGCCTTCGGACAAACGGCTACCAAGCTCCACCATCACTTTAAGGATATTACCCGCCATCGGCGCTTCAACTTTCAGCCCCTGCGCATTAGTCGCTGCATGGGATACTTGCGGCGCCTGTTGAACAGTTGGATCGATCTTAAAAGAACTGCCTCCCGGACCGACAGCGACATTAAAATTTCTACCATCGACATTGACGCAATAGGTCTCAATCGGAGTTGACGACTGCGGCGCTGCACTAACAACCTCAGCCTCAAGAACAGGCGCTGGTTCAAACGCTTCGGCTTTACCCCGATTCACCAAAAATCGCCAGCCAACCTGAGCAAACAGTCCGTAAATCAGCGCGTCTTCCTCGACATTATCGGCTAGCATGATGCCTTCCGTTTTAGCCTTGGCTTTAACTTCTGCAATCAACGCATCCATTTCAGGCGCCAATAAATCGGCCGGACGGCAAGTAATCGCCTCGGCACCATCAAGCACCCGGGCTTGCAATTCCTTATTGACCGGAGCGGGCGTTGCCCCGTATTCACCTTTCAAAACGCCAGCGGATTCCTTGGTAATCGTTTTATAACGTTCCCCGGTCATCACATTAATCACCGCTTGTGTGCCAACAATTTGGGAGGTGGGCGTCACTAAGGGAATAAAACCTAAATCTTCACGTACGCGGGGAATTTCTGCCAACACTTCATCGAAACGATCGGCCGCCCCTTGTTCTCTCAATTGACTTTCCATATTGGTCAACATGCCACCTGGCACTTGAGAAACCAGAATTCGTCCATCCACACCTTTCAAACTACCTTCAAATTGCGCGTACTTTCGACGAACCTCTCTAAAATAACTGGCAATTTCTTCGAGTAAATTCAAATCCAAGCCAGTATCCTGAGGTTGTCCGGCAAACGTCGACACAATCGTTTCGGTCGGACTATGACCATAGGTCATACTCATCGACGAAATCGCAGTATCGGTATTATCGAGGCCTGCTTCAACGGCTTTCACAATCGTAGCCACACTAAGCCCAGTAGTGGCATGACACTGCATGTGAATTGGAATATTTACCGCTTTTTTCAGCTTAGAAACTAATTCATAAGCATCATAGGGTGTTAACAAACCAGCCATATCCTTAATACAGATTGAATGAGCACCCATATCTTCAATGATACGCCCTTGCTCGACCCATTTGGCAATGGTATGCACTGGACTTGTGGTATATGAAATCGTCCCTTGAGCATGAGCTTCAGTATTTAATACTGCTTTTACCGTCCGTTCGATATTACGCATATCATTCATGGCGTCAAAAATCCGGAAGACATCGATACCATTAATCACACAGCGTTCAACAAATTTATCCACCACGTCATCGGCATAATGTCGATAGCCCAGGATATTCTGTCCCCGAAACAGCATTTGCTGCGGAGTATTAGGCATAGCGGCTTTCAACAAACGCAATCTTTCCCAAGGATCTTCGCCTAAATAACGAATACACGCATCAAATGTTGCTCCACCCCAGGTTTCAAGAGACCAATAACCAACCCGATCTAACTTTTCACAAATCGGCAACATGTCTTCAATTCGCAGACGCGTTGCCAGTAATGATTGGTGGGCATCACGCAACACAACATCGGTAATACCTAATGGTTTTTTGTTGGCCTTCGCCATTGTTTTAACTCCTCTGACCAGTATAGTCGTTGTCGTTTTACTTTATCAGTAAAGGAAATTGTATCGATTTTAAATTAATTACTAACCTGTAAACAACACAAAGGCGCAGAGTATGAAAATCCGACTCTGCGCCCTACCATTTTGAAGTTTGATTACTTATACTTTGTTCTATATTGATGTACCGCCGCACTAATCGCAGCAATTGTCGCGTGATCTTCCCCCTTATGCACTGACATCTCAAGTTCGGGCTCATCCGGGAAATATCGTGCCACCAAAGCTGTCATGACATTAATCGACCAGATCAACATTGCCAAAAAAGCAAAGACGATACCCATCCCTGCCAACATTAATTCAACTCCTGAACTTATTAATTCAAGCATAACAAACGAAACCTAAAATAACTGATTAGGTCCATTATCTATGAATCGTTATAAATAAACAACTGCAATGATCATCATTGATCCGTCAGCTATAACTGTAATATCACCCATTTCTAATCAACGATCCTATTTCTTGAAAAACACCGGTAAATATAGCTTTGATCAATCGCTTGATTTGAATATTATCTCGATATGTATGGCAAGAACTGGCTCCAAGAGGCTCGCTATGAAAATTGGTAACCTTTTAATATCTAATATTTATTTGCTTCCAATTCGGATTGATGAGTAATTCAGGACATAAAAAAAGGGTCTTAACGACCCTTTTTTTACTGAATCAGGCATTGAACAACTATTCTGCCTTATCAACTTCTTTCATACTTAACCTTACCCGTCCTTGACGATCAATTTCAAGTACCTTGACTTTAACTATATCCCCTTCGGCCAATTTATCACTGACTTTATCAACATGTTCATCAGAAATCTGTGAAATGTGAACTAAGCCATCTTTACCTGGAAGTATGGTCACGAAAGCACCAAAATCCATCAAGCGCACAACCTTTCCTTCATAGGTTTTGCCAACTTCAACTTCCATGGTGATTTCTTCGATAATACGGCGCGCTTCTTCACCAGCCAATTTATCCACAGACGCAATCTTGACAACACCGTCATCGGTTAAATCAACGCTGGCACCCGTTTGCTCGGTAATACCCCGAATGGTTGCGCCACCTTTACCAATAACTTCACGAATTTTACTTGGATCAATTTTGAAAGTGATAATGCGCGGGGCGAAGTCAGACATTTCATCACGGGTCTGAGACAACGATTTATTCATTTCTCCCAGGATATGCAAACGACCCTGCTTGGCTTGCGCTAGAGCAACCTGCATGATTTCAGCGGTGATACCATCGATCTTGATGTCCATCTGCAGCGCGGTGATACCGTCATCGGAACCTGCCACTTTAAAATCCATATCGCCAAGATGATCTTCATCACCCATGATATCGGACAGAACTGCGAACTTGTCGCCTTCTTTAATTAAGCCCATAGCGATACCCGCTACCGGAGTTTTGATCGGCACACCCGCATCCATCAGTGCCAAACTGCTTCCGCACACTGAAGCCATCGAACTCGAACCATTAGACTCGGTAATTTCAGACACCACGCGCACAACATACGGAAAAGTAGTCATGTCCGGGAGGACCGCTTGAACACCACGTTTAGCCAATCGACCATGACCAATTTCACGACGTTTTGGAGAACCGACAAAACCTGTTTCTCCAACGCTGTATGGAGGAAAGTTGTAATGCAACATGAACGGCTCTTTGTACTCACCCGCCAACGCATCAATCACCTGAGCATCGCGCTCAGTTCCAAGCGTCGCCACTACAAGTGCCTGAGTTTCGCCACGCGTAAACAACGCTGAGCCATGAGTTCTAGGCAGAACGCCAGTTCGCACAGTAATGGGTCGAATAGATGCTAAATCGCGTCCATCAATACGTTTGCCTTCATTCAGGATGGCACTGCGGACGATGGTATATTCCAGCTCTTCCAAAATTGTTCTAATTTCACTTTCAGCCGCCGTATAACGCTCATCAGCAGTGATCGCAGCAATGGCATTATTACGAATTAGCTTAAGCTGTTCTTGTCTAACCAATTTCTCGGCTATTTGATAGGCTGCTTGAATCTCGGCGGAAACGGTTTGCTTGACTAATTGTTCCAACGCTTCATCAATCGCCGATGGCGTCCAAGCTAATGCAGGATTTGCAACTGCTGCAGCAAACTCATTGATTGCGTTGATCGCAATCTGCATTTGCTCATGACCAAATAAAACCGCACCTAACATAACTTCTTCGGACAAACGGTCGGCTTCGGATTCAACCATTAATACCGCATGCTGGGTACCCGCCACCACTAATTGTAATTGCGAATCTTTAATGTCGGTCTTAGACGGGTTCAATAGATATTCGCCGTCTTTATAACCCACACAAGCAGCCCCTATTGGGCCATTGAACGGTAAACCGGAAATAGCTAAAGCCGCAGATGCCCCCAACAAAGCCGGGATTTCCGAATCAACTTCTGGATTTAACGAAATGACAGTAGCGATTATTTGTACTTCGTTAGTATAACCATGTGGAAACAAAGGTCGAATAGGTCGATCTATCAGTCGTGAAATCAAAGTTTCAGTTTCGCTGGGCCGTCCTTCACGTTTGAAAAAACCACCCGGAATCTTTCCCGCCGCATAAGCTTTTTCCTGATAATTAACGGTTAATGGAAAAAAATCGCCACCATTAGCATCTTTTTTTGCAACCACAGTTACCAGCAGAGTCGTTCCTGCTACATCAATCATAACTGCACCGTCGGCTTGACGGGCTATTTCCCCTGTTTCCAGAGTAACTAACTGGTCGCCATACTGAAATTCTTTCCTAATAGGTTTCACTACAAGGTTCCTTTATGTTAAAGGTTCAAAAATAAACTCATTCCTTGACGTTATGCTTTACACATAACGCCAGGATGATGAAGGTATAACAATGACCGTTAAACAGCTCGCACGCGTCATTTCGAGAAAAAGTTACTTACGTAAACCTAAACGATCAATCAAAGAACGGTAACGAGCGACATCTTTGCGTTTAAGATAATCGAGCAATTTACGACGTTGGTTTACCATTCTGAGTAAGCCACGACGTGAATGATTATCTTTTTTATGTTCGCTGAAATGCGGAGTAAGGTGGTTGATGTGCGCTGAAAGTAAAGCAATTTGAACTTCACATGAACCGGTGTCGCTTTCGGATAAACGATATTCTTCGACAACCGCTCTTTTTTGTTCTGCAGTAAATGGCATTTTAATCCCTATACGATTAATAAATTAAAAAATAAAAACTCATCTATAAGTTAATGAGTACGTTAACAATGTTGCCACAATAGGGTGCAGGTACATTGTTCCGCCAGATAAAAACTGGCTATGCATTAAACCACTAGTCAATCAATTGTTTAACACATTAATTTTCGAGGCGCTAGTTTACCATCGAATAGCATTTCGCCCAACCCCAAAAAATTGTCCTCGGCATAGATTCGCACCATGCCAGGGTCACCATCAAGCAACGCGATTTGTTGGCCGTGCTTATAACTTATTGCCTGCTGCAGAGATAAATTGACACACGGCATACTTTGCAAAGCCACATCAATCGGCAATAAACAGTCGTGTAATTTCGCTGGAGATAGTGCCGCCAATTGCTCAATGGGTAGCGATTCACAAATATCAAATTGTCCCACCTGGGTTCTACGTAACGCGGCAACCGTAGCGCCACAACCGAAGAACTCACCAAGATCCTGAACCAAGGTACGAATATACGTGCCTTTGGAGCAAAAAACTTCAAGATGAAGCGCATCCGGCTGTATTTCGAGAAGCTTCAATTCGTAAATGCTAATGGCCCGCGCTTGTCGGTCGACAGTTTTGCCTTCACGCGCAAGCTCGTATAATTTTTTTCCCTGATATTTCAACGCTGAATACATCGGCGGGATTTGCAATTGAGCACCGCTAAAACGCTGCAATCCTTCCTGTATTTGCGCCAAGGTTAATTCAGGGATAGGATTACAGGCAATAATCTGCCCTTCTGCATCGCCGCTATCAGTAACGATACCGAGTTTGGCCGACACCTCGTAGCGTTTATCGTGATCCAATAGCAGATCGGAAACTTTAGTAGCCTTACCGAAACACAGCGGTAACAGTCCGGTCGCTAAGGGGTCAAGACTTCCGGTATGCCCCGCCTTGTTCGCATTAAATAGGCGCCGAACTTCCTGCAGCGCCTTATTCGAAGAAACGCCAATCCGCTTATCCAGCAGCACGATGCCATTCACATCGAGACCAGACTTTCGTTTACTCATGCGATTCAGTCTGCGCTTGAACTATTGGTATCACTTAATAATTCTGCGACGCGCATCCCTCGATCAAATGAATCATCGTAATGAAAACGCAATTCTGAAATGTGCCGCAAACGCATCCGCTTAGCAACTTCCGCACGGATATGCGGCGATAGTTGATTCAATAATTTAACATTAGCAAGTTTACCCTCAGCATCAGCATTTAAAACCGTCACATAAATCTTAGCGACCGCTAAATCCTTGGTCAGCACAACATCATTCACCGTAATGAATCCGAGGCGCGGATCATTCAACTCACGTTGTATAACCCAGGCCAGTTCTTTTTGTAATTGTGAAGAAACTCTGGCGCTTCTTCCGAATTCCTTAGGCATGCTTAAATAACTCGCTGCACTTCTTTACGTTCAAACACTTCAATTTGGTCTCCAGCTCTAACGTCATTGTAATTTTTAACGCCGATACCGCATTCCATACCCATCTTGACTTCATTAACGTCGTCTTTAAAGCGGCGCAGCGATTCCAATTGTCCTTCGAAAATTACCACGTTGTTACGCAACACCCGAATCGGCAGATTGCGTTTCACGAAGCCATCGACCACCATACAGCCGGCAACTGCACCAAACTTAGGTGATTTAAAGACATCTCTAACTTCAGCAAGGCCTACGATAGACTCTCTGATTTCTGGAGACAGCATACCGCCAATGGATTTTTTGACTTCTTCAATCGCATCGTAAATCACACTGTAGTAATGCAAATCGACATCTTTTTCTTCGATCAATTTACGTGCAGTTGCATCAGCTCGAACATTGAAACCGATCACAATAGCGCCAGACGCCAACGCCAAATTCACATCGCTTTCATTGATACCACCAACGCCACCAAATACTGCCTTAACTTCAACTTCATCGGTAGACAAACCGACCAATGAGCCACGCAAAGCTTCCAAACTACCCTGAACATCAGTTTTGATAACCAAATTCAGGCTGGCTCGCTGACCTGCACCCATTTTAGAGAATACATCATCAAGCTTAGTGGCTTGCTGCTCTGCCAATCGGGAAAACTTAGTGCGATCTTCACGATGCGAAGCTAATTCACGGGCAACCCGCTCATTCTGCACCACTAAAAACTCATCACCGGCCATCGGCGTTCCAGACAAGCCTAAAATTTCCGCCGGGACACAAGGCCCTGCTTCTTTAATCGGCTTACCGTTTTCATTAAACATTGCGCGCACGCGACCATACTCATGACCACACAGTACAAACTGACCTTTTTCCAAAGTACCCTTTTGTACCAGCACAGTAGCAACTGCTCCACGTCCTTTATCTAAACGTGATTCAATGACGAATCCCGATGCCGCACCTTCAACAGGCGCTTTCAATTCTAAAATTTCAGTCTGCAAAATTAACGCTTCAATCAGCGCATCAATGCCTTCGCCGGTTTTGGCGGAAATTTTGATAAATTGCACATCTCCGCCCCACTCTTCAGAGAGCACACCGATGTTCGACATCTCTTGCATAACGCGATCAGGATTTGCACCGGACTTATCAATTTTGTTGATTGCAACAATTAATGGCACATTCGCTGCTTTGGCATGCTCTACCGCTTCCTTGGTTTGCGGCATTACACCGTCATCAGCCGCCACCACCACAATAACAACGTCGGTGACTTCCGCACCACGAGCACGCATTGCAGTAAACGCGGCATGACCGGGGGTATCTAAGAATGTCACCGAACCATGATCGGTAATGACCTGATAAGCACCGATATGTTGAGTAATACCACCCGCTTCGCCCGCTGCGACACGAGTTTTACGGATGTAGTCAAGCAAGGATGTTTTACCATGATCAACGTGACCCATGATCGTTACAATCGGCGCTCTAGGTAATTCTTCTGAGGCTTCGGCAGTCAATTCGGCAAGCATTTCTTGCTCTAACGCATCATCACTTTGCATGATGGCCTTATGCCCCATTTCTTCAACCAAAATCACCGCAGTCTCTTGATCAATTGCCTGATTAATCGTGGACATGATTCCGAGCTTCATTAACTGCTTGATAACCTCGGCAACTTTAACGCTCATTTTTTGCGCGAGATCAGACACAATAATATGCTCAGGAATCGCAATTTCTTTGATCACTGGTGCAACCGGTTTTTCAAACTGATGCTTGGCATCTCCGTCATAAGCACGATCTTTTTGCTTGACTGCTTTTTTATTTCGACCCTTTTTGCTGTCGAAAGCACGAGTTTCCGCACCATAATCGTTGGTTTTTTTACGATCATTGCCGCCACGATTATCCGCATATTGATGCGTTGTAGCTTTTTTCTTATCAGGCCCCCAATTATCGTTATGCGCCGGAGCTGGTTTTTTATTATCCGGTGTTGTTGCTGCAGCGACCGGCTTTTTTGAATCGCCGGGACGATTACCACTAAATTGACCAGCCGGTTTTCTATTGGCGGTAGACGTCGTGGCAGCTTTATTTCTAGCGGCCGCCTGCTGCTTAACTTTTTCAGCATTTTTCTGCACAGCCTGCTCTATACGCAAAGCATTAAGGTCGGCCTCAGATTTTTTAGTCGCATTGGAGTCTGTTTGAGTTGATTTTGGCTCAGGCGTCATCACTAATTCGATCATCTGATTATCTTCACTTTCAGAAACTGACACGTCCCGTGACGGATGAGCAGAATTTCCTTGTTCGACAGGCGCTTGAGAAGATGCCGTCACATCCGTAGCAACCGAGGCCGACGAAACCTTTGCTTCCTGAGCATCATTCATTCCTCGATCAACGGGCGACTTCAAACTCACCTGAGCGACCGACTGTTGGCTGGGCATCGGTGATTTTACACCATCAGCACCACGAACGGGGTTTGTGTCGGAAACTTCAGAACGTTTGATATAGGTTTTTTCCTTCCTAACTTCAACACTAATCGTCTTGGTCGCCGTTCCAGGTGAGCTAACTTGTTTTAATGAGCTGACCTGACGACGCTTTAAAGTCACTCGCTTAGGCATACTTCCGCTTTCTGCCTCATCGGTTTTTCCGTGCCGCTTACGCAGATGAGCCAACAATTTCATTTTCTCATCTTCGTTGATCACATCATCCGCCGAAGTAGCACTTAAGCCGGCTTCCTTTAACTGTTCCATCAAACGATCCAGAGGTATACCAATCACCTCAGCAAGTTGCCGTACAGATTTATCACTCATTTTTATACCTCTACCCTATATTTCGCCTTAGCTCTCAATAAACCATGGCTTACGTGCAGTCATAATCAATGCAGCTGCACGCTCTTCACTCATCTCGGAAAATTTCGATAATAGATCATCGACTGATTGCTCAGCTAAATCATCCATAGTCACAACACCTTTACTTGCCATTTCGTTAGCCAACTCTTGAGTCATTCCTTCCATTGTCAACAAATCTTCAGCAGGCTCAACACCTTCATTACTATCTGCTATCTCGATTTTCTCTTCCGATGCAATTGCATTAATCAACAGAAAATCCTTTGCCCGACTTCTTATCTCATGCACGAGATCTTCATCAAACTCTTCAATTTGCAACATTTCATTTAGCGGAACATACGCAATTTCCTCAACAGAAACAAAACCCACTTCTGCTAGAATCAAAGCCACCTCTTCGTCCAGATTCAATTGCTCCACGAATCGCTGTTTAATTTTTGCCACTTCTGCGGCACTATCCTGAACGGCTTTCGTTGCATCAAGAACATTTAACTCCCACCCCGTCAATTCAGAAGCCAAACGAACATTCTGACCGCCTCGACCAATCGCCTGAGATAAACTATCTGGATGCACTGCAATATCCATACTGTGTTTATCTTCATCTACCACAATCGACTGGATTTCGGCAGGAGACATTGCGTTAATGACAAACTGTGCCTCACTCTGATTCCATAAAATTATATCAACGCGCTCTCCAGCCAACTCATTAGTCACTGATTGCACACGCGAACCGCGCATACCAACACATGCACCAACAGGATCCAAGCGCGGATCGTTCGCCTTCACCGCAATTTTTGCGCGTGCTCCCGGGTCTCGTGCGGCCGCCAACACTTCCACTAAACCATCACCAACCTCAGGCACTTCGAGCTTGAACAGCGCAATCAATAATTCCGGCGCAGTTCTACTGACAAATAATTGCGGTCCGCGAGGTTCAAGACGTACAGATTTTAAATAACCTCGGACTCTATCACCGATACGCACGGTTTCACGTGGGATCATATCTTCACGCGCAATAAAAGCCTCAACATTTCCGCCCAAATCGAGAAAAATATTGCCTTTTTCCTGTCGCTTGACGATGCCCGTTACTAATTCGCCAACTCTTGGCAAATACGCCTCGACAATTTTTTTACGTTCGGCTTCGCGTATTTTTTGAATAATAACTTGTTTAGCAGTTTGAGCTGCAATACGACCAAACTCAATCGATTCAATTTCTTCCTCAACGAAATCCCCAATTTTAATATTAGAGTCATCTTGCTGAGCTACTTCAAGCAACAACTGCCACCCGGGAAATTCCACATCGCCATTGATGGCGTCATTTTCGGCAACTACCTCCCAACGTCTGAACGTAGTATAGTCACCGGTTTTTCTATCAATTTGTACGCGCACTTTAACTTGGTTTTCGTAGCGTTTTATCGTCGCAGCTTCCAAAGCGGATTCCATCGCTTGAAATACAAGTTCTTTCTCAATTTCACGCTCGTTGGAAAAAACATCGACCACCAATAAGATTTCTTTATTTGCCACCTTGTACTCCGTTTGCGACTTGATATTCAGGAACTAAACGCGCCTTGCTCATTGCTTGAAATGGTATTTCAAAAACCATATCACCTTCAGCGACATAGACCATTTCATTTTCCGTTTTCTGTATAATTCCGGTAATTTTTTTGCGATTATCAATCGCTTTGAATAGGTTAATTCTGACCGTACTGCCTATAAAATCAGCAAATTGGCTAAGTTTAAAAAAAGGCCTATCTTCCCCTGGTGAGGATATTTCGAGCTGATAATTACCCTGAATCGGATCCTCAACATCCAAAACACCACTTAGCTGATGACTTACTTTCGAACAATCTTCAACAAATATCCCACCGGGCTTGTCGATATAAATCCTTAATAGACCATTGTGCGGATGCGGATGGTACTCAATTCCGACACATTCATAACCCAATCCTTCGATAACAGGCTCAATCAAAGCGCTTAGATGCTCAGGCGCATGCTTCATCTTACGTCACTCAATGCAGTATATTTCAAACAAAAAAAAAGAGCCTACGGCCCCTTCCATTGAAAATAAATTTTAGTGTTAAAAAGCTAAACACCTAAAAGTAAAAAACCCCATAAAGGGGTTTAATAAATATTGGTAGCGGGGGCAGGATTTGAACCTACGACCTTCGGGTTATGAGCCCGACGAGCTACCAAGCTGCTCCACCCCGCGATAATTTAGTTATTATATAAGCTTTTGACATTTACGCAAGCTATTTCTTTATTAATTACTTGATCTAGCAAGGCTTGTCTAACTTTTCATCCACTACCTCAGAAGCTTTTCGATGCCACATGACTGAAAACAAACAGCTAACCCATAAAAATTTACCATTAATCGAGCAATTATTTGCTGCTATTTAAATAACTCAAGTACTTTGGAAGATGGCAACGAACGACCAACCAAATGCCCCTGCACCAAATCACAGCCAATCGCTTTAAGACAATCCGCCTGCCCCTGTCGCTCTACAGCTTCGGCACAAACTGTCATGCCCATGTCATGCGCCAAAGAAATAAACGATTTTACAATTTTCTTACTATACTCATCGACATCAACATTATTGATTAAACAGCGATCAATTTTAATTTGGGCAACTTGCATATGCTTTAAGAATGTCGACACAGAGCCCCCAATACCGAAGTCCTCAACAACAACCTGAATTCCTTCAGCATGAAGGCGATTTACTAGCGGCTCCGCAATTTCAAAATTATTTTTTAAGATTAATTCGGTTATCTCAAACTCAATATAGCGAGCAGGCAACTCAATTTCTTCCATGATTTTCAATATTTGATTTACCAGTTTTTTATTTTGCAATTGTTTTGCGGAAAGATTCACCGCGACCTTAAAATCTTTTAAACCGAAGTTTAACCACTCCTTAGCCTGAGTACAAGCAGCTCTTAACACCCAGTCGCCAATAGGTAGAATGTAGCCACGTTCCTCGATAAATTCGAAGAACTCTTCCGGCTCCAACAACCCTTTTCGAGGATGCTGCCAACGCAACAGCACCTCAAATCCTCTGAGCTTTCGAGTGGCCAACTCTATCTTGGGTTGATAATAAATCTCCCACTCTTGATTCTCGATTGCTCGCTTCACTTCAATTTCGTTTTCCATCTGCTGTTCGGTTAAATTCTGCATCCGGACGTTATAATAATGAAAGTTATTCTCCCCAGTCATATGTTTGGCAAACTGTTTTGCAGTTAATGCGTATTGGATCAGCACTTCAGGCTCTTCAGCATCAAAAGGGTAAAGACTGACGCCCAGACTGCACGCCATGAATAGTTTTTGTTCGTTAACAACTACAGGCATTGATAATGAATCAAAAATACGCTTAATAATCCACGTCGTGGTATTTTCATTGGTTAAATCATTCAATAAAATACCGAATTCCTCTTCGCCAAATCTAGATATCAAATTGGAACTGCTTGATCCCGAGATCAAAGTCAAGCCGTCGGTATTGCGCAAAATACTTTCCAATCGCTCAGCTAAACGCTTTAATAAAAAGTCCCCTCCGGAAATATCCAACGTCGTGTTTGATCGATTAAACACATCAACATTAATCATCAACACCGCAACGATCGAGTGGTATCGACGCGCGCGGTAAATACTTTGCGAAATGCGATCACAAAATAAGGCATGGCTTGGTAAGCCCGTTAAACCATCGAAGTTTTGCGCCCGTTCAAGTTGATATGAAAATTTAGTTGCAATACCTTCTAATTCCTTCACTTTGATCCTTAAATGTGTCAATTCTTCTTCGGCAGAGTCCCCCGACTCTGGCTCACAAGTTTTATCTTCAGATGGAACGACAGTTTTTTCAACCACAACTTCTTGATAGTCAGGATCCCAACGAACCACCCGATTTCGCCCAGACTCCTTGGCAATGTACAACGCACGGTCAGCCTGATCATTCAAGTCAGCCGCGTCCACTGCATGATCAAAAATGGAAGCCACGCCAATACTTGCGGTAATAGTTGGCCCCTTTTCGGCATAGATTCGAATGGAATCAACATTCACACGCAACCGAATTCGTTCAGCCACCGAGATTGCTTCTTCAACAGTCAAGCCGGGCAACACCACACAAAACTCCTCACCACCATAACGCCCGACCAGATCAATCTTACGCGTATTCGAGTGCAAGACATCCGCAAGCATTCTAATAACTTCATCGCCGGTGGCATGTCCATAATTATCATTAACTAACTTGAATTTATCCAAATCCACCATAAAACAAGTCAACTCAAGACTTTCATTTTTCGCTCGATTAAACTCAAGCTCAAAAGCCTGATAAAACGCTCGTCTGTTCAGACAGCCGGTAAGCGGATCCCGGGTTGCCATATAGTGTAATTCTTTATTCCGTTCCTTAATTTCCTCTTGAGCAACTTCTAGCTTAGTAACCAATTCAACTAATTGCTGATTCTTCTCCTCCAACTCGGTCACATCGTCAAACGTTGCCAAAACCCCTTGCAATTCACCCTTGACATCATAAATTGGCGAAGTGTTGACCGTAAACTTGATAATATCGCCCGAAGGCTGCCATAACTTAAGCACCTTACCAATATAGCTCTCGCCATTTTGCTGCGTAAATAACCACGGAAAATTAGCTTCCACAAAATCATCTATAGACTTTCATAAATTAAATTTCCGAAAATACGAAAATTCCCTCTTTTGTCGGTATGCTTGACGCCATAAGAAAATACCGCCAAAGGAATGCTTGAATGATAGCGCTCACCTTCTCCAAACTGATTTTAGAAAAACTGAAA
>CANNKG010000060.1 GCA_947505105.1 Methylococcaceae bacterium
ATCCAGCCTCAAATTTAAACAGAATTAATGGAGGTTATTTTTTGCGAGTTACCTTACATGCAAGATGCCAGTAAAATTCTTTGCGTTATGGATAAATTGCGCAGAGATTTTGCGGTTGCCGTGTGATTCATTCAAACTCGGGCAGGATATTATTTATCTGAGAAACTATAGATGAAATCGATGTTTCAAATATTTATTTAGAAATTGGCACAGGATCCATCATATTTGCTGATGGTAACATTAAAAAAGGGTATCGAATAAATAGCAATTGCAGTGCAGAGTGGACTTACCAATGGGCAACAAAAAATGGAGATTTACGCTATGAAACCATCCTCGACGACTACCTAAACAAACGTCAACAACTTGCCTCAGCACTCGAATTATCTCCTCACAATCCTGCTCTTTTAGATAAACAAGGCGCACTCTTTTTACAATATGGCGATTTAGATGCCGCGGAATGGGTGTTTAGAGAGTTGCGTTGGTATTATCCAAAAGATATAGCTGGCTCACTCGGCCACGCGGATGTGCATTTCTTCCGCTTAGAACCATATAACAAAAAACAACAATCACAGTATGAACAAGTTTTAGCAGAATATAATGCTATTTTGCGCAGAGCTCCCAATAATTTGCGTGCTCGCCATGGCCAAACTTTAGTTTTGTTTTACTTAGGTCGGGAGTCGGAAATCGATAAAAAAGTCCGAGATTTCAGTGGGCTTAAATGTAATTTTACAATTGGCGAATACGAGATTGGTGAATACAAGCCTAACAATTTTTTTGCTAATCGCCAGTTAACAGGGGCGAATTTTAAGAATGCCCGCTTATACAACATTGACTTTTCCAAAGCGGATTTACGCAAAGCGGATTTTTCAGATGCTTATTTTTCAAATTGTAACTTTACCAGTGCGAACCTGAACCTCGCAAAATTTAGTCAAATACAACAGCATGAAACTCCGACAATCAACGATGTAAATTTTTCAAAAGCTCAACTCCAACATGCCAATTTCAGTCAAGCACAACTAAGCCGGGTTGACTTCAGCCGTTCGGATTTAAGTAACGCGAATTTCTCCAGCGCGCATTTAAACGATACAAAACTCTCTTTTAGCAATCTAAGCAATATCGATTTTACTCGTACCCATTTGAGTAATGTCAACTTTGACAAAGCTCATTTAACCGGCGTTCGTGTCACCAAGGTTCAATTATGCAATGAAAATATCTGGTCTCAGCAGATTGAGCCTCGCTCGCTCGGTATCCCAAGCTGCAAATAACATCGACCATGTGCCCCGTATAACAGAAGAATACGCAGAATACGCAGAATACGATTTTATTATGCGTGGTTTCAGCATGCGAGCTGAATAACCAGGAGGCATTGCGCCGGACGCTTACTTTGATTCCATTATGACTAATGCCAATACTCATCAACATGGCCTTGGTAATGTTTATATGATGGGGGTGCTTCACAACGCCCGGATAAGTGATGGCGACCGAGGCAAATCATCTTCCAGACCTTGAGAAAACTTTGTAATCACCCAAATACCGATCACCGTAGCGTTGAAAACTGCCATTGGCATCTCTGGTGAACAACTACCCTTTAATCACCCCCGTCTTAGCGCTATAAAAAGTTGTTCCCATTGGGTGGCAATTTTGGCTAATGAATATCTTTCCCGAGCCTCTATAGCATATTCGGCATATTTTTTTCTCAACGACTCATCACTCATTAAGCGATCCAATGCTAATATCAAACCGGTCAGATCTCCTTGTTCAACTAACAAGCCATCGACTTCATGGCGAATGATATCGCGAGGGCCGCTGTTACAATCGAAACTGACTACGGGTAAACCGGAGGCTAATGCTTCAACCAAAACGCCTGGAAATCCTTCATAACGAGAAGTTAGTGCAAAAAGATCGGCGCGCGCGTACCATTCCCCGATATTTCCCGATCTACCCGGTAAAAAAATTCGCTTTTGCAATCCTTTTTGATTAATAGCTTTTTCGAAAACAGGGCGCAAAGGACCATCGCCCAGG
This sequence comes from Methylococcaceae bacterium, assembly GCA_947505105.1. Lineage (GTDB taxonomy): Bacteria > Pseudomonadota > Gammaproteobacteria > Methylococcales > Methylomonadaceae > SXIZ01. The sequence goes on from CANNKG010000060.1 coordinate 2,023, forward strand.
ATGATTAAATCCCAATCGGGATGTTGCGCGTGAAGTTCAAAAAATGCTTCAAGTAATCTATCAAAACCTTTAACTTCAACAAACCGCCCCGCCGTAAGCAAAATTCTCCGTGAGTTTTGAGGAGGTGGCACAAGTTTGGGTTCGAGTAAAGGTAAGGGCCACACAACAGGATTAGGGATCGACAATATATTTTTAGCATAAGTATTCGTCTGAAACCAAAGATTACCGTCATGGCTCATCGTGGTCAGCGCATCCAATAATCTATAAACGTATTTTCGCAGAGTAATCCATAACGAAGTATTAGTCTGGAAAGTATTTAAGGGTGAGGTATGCTCAGAACCAATGGTTTTAATCTTGGGGAGTCCAACAGAAGCTAAGGCCAGTATAACGTTAGCCGCAGTCATCATTGAAAGCGCAATATCGGGCTGGAATTGTGTGAGGATTCTACGAAAAGCATGTATTCGAACCAAATTATGCCATAACCCCATCCACTTGTTTTTACTGTCATGAGCCATATCTAACGCAATGCGTTGGATTGCCGGGTGCAATGCGAATAAATCCTTCTCAATAGGCGCGAGGGTAACTAAAGCGATTTCCCACCCTAATTCCGCCCAGTAGTTACATAAATTAGCGGTAACGCGTTCCGCACCACCATCCCCCATAGAATAAATAAATACGAGTAAGCGCAATTTCGGGTTTTTAAGATTATTCATTAGCGTTTAAAAAATGGTTAGCAAATATATAAAGTAAAACCAAAGACACAAGGTACATGATTCCAGAGCTAAGTAAAATTGCATTGAGTCCCAGAACTGGAACCAATAAATAATTTGCCGCTGCTTTTACAAACAAATTAGTAGCGCCTGAAATGGCTATGAAACCTTGCCGGCCGTGACTTGCCAAAAGTGCTACTAAAACAAGCGATGGTAAATAAAAAGGCAGTTGAAATAAACCATAACGAAATGCCTCCTTCACCACTTGAGTATCCGAGGCCATAAATGCGCCTCGCTCAAAAAGCAATTTTACGACCCAGGGTGCGAGCCACCAACTCACCAGTAACATAACGACACTAAGTGCCATCATGATTCGAAACCAAAACATCGCGACGCGTTTAACCTCTTTGTCGCTTTGGGATTGCATTTGGGAAAATACCGGTAAGGTTGCACGAGAAATAACGGTAGCACCAAGCCCCAATAACAGCGCCAAGATACGATTGGCATAACTGATTGTCGTAATCGCTCCTGGATCTAATTGCGCCGCAAAAAACTGATCAATGATACCGCTGAAACTGCCAAGTCCAGAACCCAGCAACATCACACCAAAACCTTGCCAAAAAACCAACCATTGAGTAGATTTTTGCTGGAAACTTGGCCATTCGATCTCATTTTTTTTAGCTAACAAGATTACGAGTACCAGCACCTGTAACGAAAAACCGATGACCGTACCCCACAATAAGGCTTGTGCCCCACCTAGCGGCCAGAGCAGCACGGTAATTAAAATTATTAACGCTGGTACGCTCTCTATAAGCGTATTTGCTTGGCGCGCTGAAGAGACAATCCAGGCCGAAAATAAACTTACGAGTAGGCCTAATGGTATTAACACAATCATGAGCGGGATTAGGCCAATCGCGATATCGACCGTTGACTTAGCCAGTCCAATCCATGAAGAACGCATTAATGCTGGCAAGATAAACCACGCTAACAGCGCCAAATTTAAACCTAAAGCGATACTAAAACCTAAAAGCTCTGCCCGAAAACGTTGCAGTTGCGCAGGCGCATTTTCCCGAATCTTTGCCGCCAGCGGCACTAACACATATGAAAGGATACTAAACCAGACACTGACCGGAAAAACGACAATGTTGAACACAAACAGGTAAGCATCAACTTGATTGGAAATACCATATCGATAGGCGATGGCCATTTCTTTGGCCGCGCCCGCAATTTTGCCCACGAAGATAAATAATGCGATCCAAAGCATGCCTCGAAAAATTGCAAAATGCGCCGGATTGAATGTTAAAATTCGATTTTGGATTTTGTTAAAAGATAACAAACCTAGCATTTTTGTCACATGGACTCCTGGATAACATTTGAATAATTTCTATTTTTTTTCGTATAGTAGCAAACAAGGCGGTTGGGTCGCAAAGTTTGTCGGGCCAGGATCGGCTTTATCCGTTCAATTAATAGTAATGCTAAAAGTGTTGATAAAAACCAGAATCTAGACACACGACTTTTGAAGCAGTGAATAATGTTTAAAAAATCACCACAAATGAAAAGGTGACTTTTTGGCCTTCTGTGAAATTGACTACGCCAAACTCTTTTTGGTAACGCACCTCAAAAGAAGTATGCGCGGGTTGATAAAAATAACTAATTTCCGGACCCAGTGAATAATAGCGAACATGGGCACTTGGATCATAATTCACGTCTGCCCCGCTATCGCTGGTCACTTGCCAGTGAGTATAGGAAGCAATGCCGACGTTCCAATTTTGCGCGATGGTTTTACCGAGTCCCCATTCAACCAGAAAGTCATCTCCGGGGCGAATCTCGATACCATTTTTTCGACTGTTAGTTTGATAACGCGCCAACGCTGAAATGTGCCAAGTTTTTTCCTGATTGAAATAATATGTTGCGCCAGCGGTAAACATCCCGGTCCAGAAACCTTTACCGATATTCACGGCGGCGGTTGGGTTAAAATCGCCGACCGGAAACCATACCCCGGTTGCCGCCGAAAAATCCCAGCGTTCTAAATGCCAACCCACAACTTGCTCCAAGAGAATATCGCTAAGACTAAATTTGGATTGTTTGACACTCGGCGTTTGGAGATTAACAGTGACAAACGGGATAGCCATATTTACCCCGTAGTTGCCACCCAGAAATTTTTTATCAGTTATCCAGATAAAGCGCGGTACGCTCGCAAAGGTCTCTAAATCCTGACTTACATTGGCTTTGTCGCCGTGTCGATCGGTAACTGTATTTGAGTTGTAATACATGTTGTACCACTTGGTATAAATGCCCGGTGGCGGCAGTGTAGCGGCTTTTATACCTTCGGCTCCATCGGGATAGTGGCCATCGGCAAAAGCCACATCGTTTACCTGAAGCAACATGAACAAAGTAATAGCGTATCGTTTTAGTTTCATAATATTAAAGATGAATCACATAATTACGAGGAAGCGGATTGGCAGATGTCAGATGATGCTAATTCAGCACCGTTATTGATCACTCAACAGCTTGCACTTGTCCATCGGGAAGATAAAATACGATTGTAAAAATATTAGTATTGTTGTCTCTTTGGTAAGAAATTTCGTTTGCAGTCTTTTTAACGAGATGAATCCCCAGTCCCCCTATCGGACGATCTTCAATAGCCTGTTCGATATCGGGATCGACTTTAGCAAGTGGATCAAAAGCTATCCCATGGTCGCTAATTTGTAATTTAATGCCTTTTTGAGGCGTCGTTACCTCCTCGCACAATAGAGTGATCGGTCCGACCTCTTGAGGATAGGCATAATTGATAACGTTAATAATTGCTTCTTCGGCGGCCAGATTTACGCGATAAAGCGCTGATTTAGCAAAACCTATTGCCTTGGCAATATCTTCAACAAAGCTCATCAGGGTACTGAAATTGTTTCTTTCCGCCTGAAGTGTAATCTCTGGCATGGTGAATCCTCTTAAATAAATTGATTAAGATTAATACCCTATTAGCATTACCGGCCTGTTATTTGCCGTTAAATTGAACGATCAGCACCGTAATGTCATCGGATTGTTCCGCCTCTTTTACAAAGCCTTTCACAGCCTTCTGTACGCCATTCTCAATGGTTTCAACAGAAAATCCCTGCAAATTCATAAGTGTTTCATGTAACTGATGTTCTGAGAATTGATTGTTGTCAGGATCCATCGCTTCGGTTACCCCATCGGTATAAAGCACCAGCGTATCTTCAGGGGCTAAAGTGATGATCTGATTGGTATAAGGCGCATCGGGAAACACCCCTAAAATTTTTGATTTATTGAGTTTCAGATATTCGACACCTTCCCCCTTTTTCATCAACAATGGGGGATTATGGCCTGCATTAGCAAATTCAACGACCCCGGTTTTTAGATCCATGATGCACAACAGTACGGTGACAAACATCATTTCATCATTGCCGGTGTTGAGCATATTGTTAACGTTATAGAGAATCTCAGCTGGTGACAGATCGCTCATCGCTTCGCTTTTAAGCAGTGTTTTAGAGATCACCATAAACAACGAAGCCGGAATGCCTTTTCCTGAAACGTCCCCAATAACAAAATATAGCTTTTCATTATTAATTAAGAAAAAGTCATAGAAATCCCCGCCGACTTGTTTGGCCGCCAACATGGAGGCATAAATATCAAACTCTGCCTTGTCCGGAAATGCTGGAAAGATCATGGGAAGCATATGTCGTTGAATTCGAGAAGCTATATTCAACTCGCTCTCGATGTGTTGCTTTTGTTTAGTGGTAATCTCCAGGACATCCATGTGATGTTGCAGACTGGTTGACATTTTATTGAACTCATCCGCCAAATGTTCCAGCTCATCCCCGGTTTTTATTTCAATGTTATAGGCTAAGTTTCCGTCACCGATTTTTTTTACCCCATCGCTCAGTATCTGAATCGGATGCGAAATTGTTTTGGATGCCTTATTCCCGATCAGAATCGCTAACAGAATGATAGTCAAGAGTACCAAAGTAAAATAGATACTGACTTTTTTGATCTGTTCGATAAAAGCGGACTTCGCTGCGAGTTCAATCGCAGATTTTGAACTCACCAACCCCAAGGTCCAGTTAGTAGACGACACGGTATCAAAGGCAACAAATTTATCGCCATTTAAGGCTCGCTTCCACTGTAAGAAACCGGTTTTACCGTCCACCATCGCTTTCAGAATCATTTGAAATTCACTATTCTGAATTTGATTAAGATCGCCACCGACAGGAATGCTAAAAATTTCATCCCATTGAGCATCGGTAGGTTTCATTTCTGGACGAGCAATAACATGTCCATAGCCATCGATAAGAAAGGCATATCCCATCTCGTCGATTTCGGTATTGATTATTTTATCGTTCACTTCCTCGACGGTTAGGTCAAATCCGATCACGCCGGCAATTTCACCTTTGGTATCGTAAATGACTTTTGAACAGGTAATCATCAACTTGCCGGATATGGCGGCGTCTCGATAAACATCACTCCATACCAAGTTTTTTGATTTAATAGCCGCCTGATACCAAGGTCGAACGAGGGGATTAAAATCTTTATCCATATTATCGTTTTTATCTTTGGAAAAACTGGTGAATTTTCCATCAATAGTTGCGATGTAGCTATTATAAATATACGGATTATTGTTCTTTAATGAATCCAAAAGTCGAAGGATAACCTCGTTATTTTTTCCATTTTCAAAGACTAAGCCCTCAGTAAATATCGTAATGGATTGCTCGGTTTGACTGAGAATTTCACGGGTAATTTCGCTTTGTTTCTGCGCCATCAGTTGCAGCATTTTTTGATTTTTATCAATCATAATGCCAATCGCTGAATCTTCAATTTCCTTCATTGAAAAGAGCGCAGTACCCCCGACAAAAAGGCTGGAGAGTAGTGATAATGTCAGTAAGACAAAAAATATTTTATAACGTATCGATGTTTGCTTCTTAGCCATAGCTCAACCTTTCCTAATTAGTACCTGATGTTACGCAGTAATTTAATCAATCACTTAATTTTCGCCGCTTTACAATGTAAACTAAATGGCTCTGTGCTTAACTTAAAAAATAACGTAAATGATATGTAGTGGTTTTTTTATACCACTTTTAATTAATTCTCATTCCTTACCAGCAAGTAATCATAGTGATCGATTAATTTTTATCCGGATCACCGATTCAGTTTTACTCGGTTTTTCAAGTGGGATAAGATCTCGGCGCGCTAATTTGGGTGAGACCACCGGCACAGTCAGCATCGTACTGAGAATTGCCATCACCAATAATGCGGTAAAGGTGTCATTGGTAATAATCTCCTTAGTCAATAAAATATTGGCAAAAATGATCATGATGAGTGCCTTGGTTTGCAGAAACCACCCAATCAATGAAGCCTCGCCTTTCGACCAGCCGAGAATTTTTCCCGCACAATAAGTCCCTATCAATTTACCCGTGATTGAAGCAAACAATAAGACGCCCGCGGCTAGAAAAACTTCGCCTCCCCCGACCGACCACTTAGTTTTAAGTCCGGTACTCAGAAAAAATACCGGCATAATGATCAACAGGACATGTTGCCGCAAGGAGTCCAATTGCTTTTGATCAAACCATTGGTTATCCATAATGGCGCCGGCTAAAAACGCGCCCACCATATATTCAAAGCCTGAGAGTGCTGAGGCTAATCCACATATTGCCATCCAGATCAAGCCGACATACCAACGATCCGATTCGGATAGCCTGACCATCAATTTCCGAAAACCGACTCCGACCACGCCAAAGCCAATTAAAAAAGCTAACTGATAATACATCCGAGTCCAATCCATCAAGATCAGCGCGAGCACCGCCCAAATCGCAATATCATCCATACTGGCATAGCGAAGAATCCGTTGGCCAAGCGGGTCGCGTAAGATGTCTAATTTTTCCATCAGCAAAATCAAAATAGGCAAGGCAGTAACAGCACATGCAATGCCAATGCCCAATACAAACTGCCAAGTCATGGCCTTGGGGCCAATCCAGCCCGGATGTAAGACCATTCCGATTGCGGCGATACTGCCGAATAATAATGGCATACCCAACGCAAAACCTGCGGTTACCCCACTTTCCCAGCGATACTTCCACGCTTTACTAAGATCGAGTTCAATTCCGGCAATCCATATAAAAATCATCACTGCCCACCACGCGATGCCATTCAGGGATGTGATAATCGTTTGATTGAACACAAAGCTGTAATATTCGGGATAGTAAGTCCCAAGTACCCCTGGACCTAACAGAATACCGGTAATAATCTGCACGACTACTAAAGGTGCGTAATAATCGGTTCTACCTACTCGCCAGATCACATAGGGAATGGTGTAGATCAAGGTGATCGCAATTAGAAATATTTCGGTAATCTTCATTCGAATTTATCCACCATTAGCGTCATCGCGCAATTCGCATGCACATTGACCACCGTTAAGATAGGATCGACAATTGGATCAATCGCAATTAACAAAATAACCGCCACTTCAACCGGCACACCTAAGGGTTCGAGCATAATCGAAATCATACTCAGGCCAACAATTCCCGGAGCGCTTGAAGACGAAATTCCCGCTAAAATGGCTCCGACAATCATGACCAGCAGATTACTGGTATCAAGTGTTACATCATAAATCTGAGCAATAAAGACTCCGGTTAACGCAAAATACAGCACCGAACCGGGCGGATTGATCGTCACCCCCAGCGGCAAAATTAAATCACTGACACTACGATTGACCATTAACTTGGTTTGTAACATCGATAATGCCGAAGGTATCGTTGCAAAACCACTAGCGGTCCCGAACGCCACAATAAAGGGCTGCCTGAATGCCAGCAAGGATTGCAAGTAACTTTTGCCGGATTTAAACCAAATAACCAACGAAAAAACCCCGATTAATACCAAAGCACTCAAATAAAGGTATAGCACCAATTTTGACATTGCCTTAAAGACATCCAAACCTACATGGTTGATTTGCGTGGAAAAAATACAAAACAGTCCAAAGGGAAGTAGATACATAACCCCATTAATGGCTTCCAGAAAGGTTTCGTAAAACGCATCGATAACATCCAATGCGGTTTGTCCCGCACCAGACCGTAATGACCCCATGCACACGCCGATTAAAATCGAGAAAAATACTACGGCTAAATTTTCACCATTGGTCAGCGAGTAAAAGATATTATTCGGTATCATTGCCCGAATAAACCCCTGTATACCTATCGCTTCTCTCGGTGCTTCATGGGCAGCCCAATTCTGATCAGCCTCCGCTTTAGTGATGGTTTTACCCAAAACCGTCTCAACCTGATGGCTAAGATCTTTACCTACATCACTCACAAAACCAACCATTACGCCAATGGCACTGGCAAGCATTAGATTGAAAATAATAAATACTAAAATTTTAGCAATATAATTTTTTGCAGTGCCTGAAATGAATAAGCGCCCTAACCCTGAGATAATTGCGGTCATCAATACCGGCAATACCAGCATTTGCAGCAATTTAAGATAAATCGTACTGAACAGTTCTAAGTTTTCAACCAATGACGGCTCAAAAATAGCCACCAACACTCCGCTAGCAGCACTGCCAAGAACAACCCAGGGGTTGAGTAAAAAACTAAAATTTAAACGAGGCATAGACCATCATTTGTAGCCACATTTTATTGCCGCCAAAAAGTTGTTGCGCACCGGCGCTGGGAATTAAAGTTTCAATCCCTGCGGATAAATCCACATATTCATTTACTGACCAATCCGTCACAAAATCTATTTCATTTCCATAATTGGCAGATGTGGTATTGAAAGTTTTGGGATCATCAAAGGTATAATTAAAATAATTAATATTCATCGTTACATTATTGGTCGGATTTATCACTAATCGAGTGAGATGAGTAATCAAATTTGTCGTATCAAAAATGAATTCACCGGATATTTCGCCTTGAAACCAAGTTCCCCAGGTTTTATAACCGAAATTCATATAATCAAAGCCTTTTTCCATTACCGCATAGCGATAACTCAGTGCGAGTTTTCCGGGTAATTTCACAAATTTATATTCAATTTGTCCAAAACCACCCTGCACTGTTTTTTGTCCCATTTCACCGTAATAATATAAATCAGGATGTGCGGAATCCCGATCAGTTAATTTATTATTACGCTGGTTAACATATTCGGTACTAATTGATAACTCAGGTAATAATATCGCAAAGGGTTTAAAGTCAAATCGGAAATCATAGACATCGGTTCTTGCCGTAATATCTCCCGAATAATCATCATCATTAATATAACTAAACCCAAAATTAGCTTGAGTTGCATAGTTATATTCCATATTTATCCCCGCGTATCGTTTCCTATTTTCCAAATTGCGCGGATTATTCTCTAAATAAAACCCTTCCAATTTAATATTTTTGATTTTTATGCGTGAGATCAAGGTATTGATAAAAACCGTTCTTGAGCCAATCCAATAAGACCCTCGATAGCCACCATCGTCCGTACCATTTGCGAGCAATAAGCCGCTGCCCAATTTGTAATCCTGCGAACCGAGTGAAAAATCGACAGTGTATTCGCACTGAGGATCCAACCAGGTTCCGGAGCGCCAGCCGATATAGTATTCTTCAGCCATCCAACGGTCCTTGTAGTTAGGATCAACTCCTTTTTGCGAAATAAAGGAGGGGTCGTAACCAAGCATGGCGCTATAAATTAAGCTAAAGCCGCTGTAAATTTGACTTCCCCTTGGCAAATAAATAATCCCTTTTAGATTTGGCTCAACGGTCAGTTCCCAATAAATATCACTGATACGATTGCGATCCGGAGATCCGGCACGATTGTTAACTTCCCCTAAACTTGCCGTCTGCACCTGCAAACCGGCAGATAATCGACCATGATCGCCTTCATAAAATGTATATTGAGCCAGAGTCGGTTGACCTATACTGACTGCGAACAACACCCAAAACCCCAGACTTTTTATACAAGAGAATTTCGAGTGATACTTTCTCCAGGTTAATTTAGGTGGTGTTGCTAGCGTTTGAGTGTTGAGGGTATACCAATCAGAGATATGAATACTCATGATGGATAGTCGTTTAAAATGCTGCCCAATCACGAAAACTCAAAATCGTCTTGTTAATTAGGCTTAGCTCTGTTTAGGTAGCCGAACATTGATAGAATCATCATAGAAATTCAGTTGAATATTTTTGGGTAACACCAAGGTGATGATCGCACAGGCTGTATGAACGATGGCCAAAACCCGAAATGGGCCGATAATCGGGTCAATAATAATAAATAAAACCAAAACGGCATCGACAGGCAATCCTAAAGGCGCCAGCACCAGACTTAACATTGATAACAAAACCAGTCCCGACGCACCAGCCGTTGCTAATCCCGCAAAAATAGAGCTGAAAAACACCACGCAGATCCCGCTTAAGTCTAGTTCAACGTTATAAAGCTGGGCCACGAACAAGGTAGCGAGTGCAAAATACAAGGTTGGTCCGGTTCGACAAAGCGTAAAAGAGAGCGGTGCCAACAAATCTACAGCTTCTTTATCGTAACCCAATTTTTGGTGCATGGCCGCCATCACTGAAGGTAGGCAAACCAAGGCGTTGCCAGTGCCCAAGGCCATGATGATGCTATCTTTCAGCGCGAAAAGCGGCAGAGTCAGAGATCCGGTCCGTTGTCGCATGATTAAACTGCTGATGATAAATAGTAGCAAAAATCCGAGTAATGCGACCGGGATAAATTTCACCATCGCCATTAATATCTCCATGCCGACTTGAGATACATCATGCGCAATTAAACCTAAAAGCCCAAACGGCAGGAAATACATGAGCCATTGAATGACTTTAGAAAATGTTAAATAAATCGAATCTAAGGTTACGATAAGATTTTGTGATGAAACCCGATTTAAACAGCCAATGCCTAAACCAAATAAAATTGAAAAAAACAATACTTTTAAACTATTCCCCGAACTTAATGCCGAAAAAATATTTTCAGGGATTAAGTTCGTAAAAAATGTTTTAACAAACGATTCTTTTTCCGGCGGAATAAAGGGTTCAAAAAAACTGGTTTCGACATCGGCAGTTCTGAAATCCCGCACGATAGAGCCTAATGAAGATAAGGTCGCACTATCATAATCAGCGCCCGGTCGACCAATAACGCCTACTGCGACACCTAACAGACTAGAAAGAAAAATGCTAATCGTAAATACAGTTAACATTCTACCTAGATACTGATTATTATCTTTAGCTTGTAATAACCGCGCAATACTGACCGAAATCGCTGATAACAGCATCGGCAAAATACACATTTTTAATGCGTCCAAATACATCTTGCCTATTGGCGCTACATAATCGACATATTCTTCTTTATAGAGTCCTATATATAAACCTATAATAGTCGATAATAACACGACCCAACCGCTACGTAATATTTGAAAGTTATTTAATTTAAACGCCATGTCATAACAGCCCTTTTATTTGGTTTTTTGTTCGATCGATTTAATAACATCATCGTAGTTATTAAGCACTTTATCAGCGGTTAGATTTAAATTGAGTGAGTCTATATAAAAATCCAGTAAATCTTTTAAATTACGATGATCAAATGCAATCGCGATTCCTTTGGGGTCAAACGCATCCTTTAATACGACCGACAATACTTGTAAAGCGGTATCGGGCCGGTCGCGTAAAATCATTTTTATTTCGGATTCATCGCGAAAAACGCCGACAATTTTTCCAGATAGCGCATCGTTTACCGCCTCATGCCAAGTAGGATATTCGACAATTTCCATCCCGATTAATTGCGATTTGGCGTATTTGACATAGGAAGATTTGGCGACTACACCGATTTGGCCTTTCAAATTTTGAATGGTTTCTTCCTTAGTTCGTCCATCTAACTGTTGCGCGAGTCGAAGTCGATTAATCAATAAACTTTGGTGTAATTTAATGTACGGGCTAAAGAGCACGCGCCGTACCCGAGGAAACGTGACGCTAAGTTTAGAAATAGCTAAATCCACTTCGTGATTTTCAACTTTATCAATCACATCATCAAGAAACTTCGCGCTGCGATCAAATTCGAGCGTTACGCCTAACAAATTAGCGAATCCTTTAATCAAGGCGACATCCACACCGACCAAAACATTATTCTTGTCCATATAATAAAATGGCGGAGTCTCTTCAGTATACATGGCGACCACTAATTTACCTTTCTTAACGATCGCCTCAATTTCATTGGTAGATGTCACAGTTGCATTAAGTGCTGACTCGGCACCGATCGATAGACCCGGGAAAACATAAAGTAGAAATGCAAAAATAAGGGTAACAATAGTTGAATTGATTTGATTCATTGCTTGATATTTTTTGTTATAGACTAATAATCGCGCTAGTTCTGCTCACTTAAAACGACAAATCAGCATATAGCCACAGTTTTTGAGTATCATATTTACTGATAATTGAACCGGCTTTTTCGGCATTAAAATATGCATATTTCGCTGACAGAGTATAATGTTTGAAAAATACGCTGCTCACTAAGAAATCCCATTCATCTCCGTAATGTTTTGAACCGCTATCATCGAAGAAATCGTGATAAGTAGCGGTTAGTTTCAGTGATCCCATAAGATTCGCTTCAGTTGTCACGTAAATATCGCGTAAGCCATCGTTAGGCGTCACTAGAAATAAATCTGCCCAGCCATTAAATCTGTGTAATAAGCCCAGCGGGGTGTCGAATGTTTTATTCAGTCCCTTACCGCCCAGTTGTTCCATGCCGGCTTTAAGTGTCACGCCATACGCTGAAGCGCCACCGATCACATGATAGTAATCGATCTGATAATTCGTCGGATTAGACGCATAATCGCGCTGATAAGCATATTCTGCGGTATATAACAGGCTCCACTGGTCGGTAATACGACGCGTCCCATCAAAACGCACTCCGTAACTTTGATTGGAGTTTTCAATAAGATTGCGCTCATCAATCAAGTAAGCATAACTTGACAGTGTGCCAATATTTTCAAATTTATAGGCAATATTTGCCAAAGGTAATTCCATATCTTGCAAGGTAGAATCGGTATTAAGCATCCTTATTAAATAGCCAACTTTAATCGTGGTATTCGGTAGCGACTGATTGGAAATTAAGACCGCATCAAAAGTACGTTGCAACTGGCGCCAAGCAGCAGGCCCTATAAATCGCTCATTATCGAATTGAACAATTTGTCGGCCAAATTTGATTTCGGAACTCGGAACCCCTTTGTAACTTAACCATAACTGATTCAATTCCTGTTCTTGCGGGTCGGCAATGCGTTCGTACTGGGATTTCCCATTCCGGCCACTATCAAATCGATCAGCCCCTAAAATCTGATTACCCTCATATTCGGCATAGGCTTGAAACGATTGATACACAGGGGTCAAATAACCTAACCGTAAACGCCCGGTGAATGCCTCAGCGCCTATTTTCCGCGGATTTTCACTGTCGCTATTATCGTAACGCACACGCACATCAAATTTTATTTGACCGTAGCTTGCATCATCCTGCCCAAATTTCAGGGCTTTCTCGATAGTTTTATTAAAATCATCTGCCTCAGAGATAGTTGTCTTAAGCGCAAGCGTTAGAACCGCAATTGATAAAGCCAGCAATTTTAAATTTTTTGCTGTATACACGAATAAAGTTCTCTTATTTGATCCCAATAAAATCAGTTGAGCATACCTAAAACTGTTCGCACTCGACTGCACAGATGCTGCAACAGTGACCAAAGTCCGACGCCACCCAAGTTGATAAATCAATCAAAATCTTGTTGATGTCAGCTATGGCTGAGATTTCAAAAACAAAGTTTAGCAAACGACTAAAACGGTACTGCCCGCCAGAGGATGTACTGAACAACATGAAGCGCATCGTTTATCGAAGCACTGCCCATCGTCAGCACATCTTATGGGCTGGGCAAAAAAGGATTAACCTTCGTAACTTTCCTGAATAGTCAGCGCCTCATCCAGCCCAGTCATTTCCAGTACCGAAATAATATCGGGTTGACCACCAATAAAATAAGCAGTAGAACCGGGTTTTAGAATTTTTTGTACGGCAAACACAATGACCCGAATACCCGCACTTGCCATATATTCAAGATCTTTGGCATAAATCACCATTTTTCCAATATCTTTACCCCGATATTCTTGGAGTAGATCTGAAAGAGTCGGCGCGTTGCCGGCATCCAATCTACCCACTAGGGTAATTTCAAGGGTGTCGGCATTAATTTTAACAATAAACTGACTTTCCATTTTTTTTCCTTTTTCGATATTAGTTTACAGAGAAGTTATATTTTATTTTCCAATCAAAACGACAATTGAACGCGCGCCGACCAAGAAATGATACTGGTGCTCAAGCAATACTTCTTCGCCATTCGCAAAGATATCACTGCCCTCCGGCATATCGGTATTCGCCGCAAGATACCATTTGATACCTTCTGGTGGATGTGGAATATCAAAGGTATGACTTTCCCAGTGCATGTTAATCGCTACAAAGATATAGTTATCTTCAACCGCACCATCTTTGGCATGTTTACCATCCAAAAGGAACGCTAGGGTACGACTACCACCACCCCAGTCGGCATTCCAAGCTTGGGTACCATGCCATGAAATATCGGCATAACCGGTATTCATGTAATCGCGGTTATGGAAGAATTTATTATGTCTGAGCACCGGATGATCATGGCGGAAGCCAATCATCTTTTTCGCGAAGTCGAAAAGCTCACGGTTCTTTTCCAAATCATTCCAGTTCAGCCACGAAATCTCATTATCCTGACAATAGGCATTATTATTTCCAAACTGAGTATTGCCTAATTCATCTCCGGATAGAATCATCGGCACCCCTCGGCAAAGCATCAATAACGCCAACACGTTTTTAACCAGTTTTTTTCGAAGAAAGTTGACGCCCTCATCGGTGCTTTCCCCTTCCCAACCGCAATTCCAGCTATGATTATTATTGTCACCGTCGTTATTGTTTTCACCATTCGCTTCATTATGCTTATGGTTATAAGAAAACAAGTCCATCAGGGTAAACCCGTCATGGCAGGTCACAAAATTGACCGAAGCCGTTGGACTGCGCCAGTGATACAGATCAGGTGAGCCTTGAATCCGTTGGGAAATAGCGCCGACCATGCCGGCTTCACCGGTCAGGAATTTGCGAATATCGTCGCGGAATTTCCCATTCCACTCGGCCCAACGTCCCCAGGAGGGAAATGAACCGACCTGATATAACCCGCCCGCATCCCACGCTTCGGCAATGAGCTTACACTTGCCCAAAATCGGATCGTAAGCCAATGATTCCAGCAACGGTGGGTTTGCCATAGGCGCCCCTTTATCATCACGACTGAGAATCGCTGCCAAATCGAAACGAAAGCCGTCGATATGGTATTCCGACACCCAATAACGCAGACAGTCGAGAATCATGTTCCGGACAATTGGGTTATTACAGTTCATGGTATTACCGGTACCACTGAAGTTATAGTAGTAGCCCTCCGGCGTCAGCAAGTAATAGGTGCTGTTGTCGATCCCACGGAACGAAATATAAGAGCCTCGCTCGTTACCTTCGGCCGTATGGTTGAAGACCACATCCAGAATAACTTCAATGCCGTTCGCATGCAGATCGGAAATGAGCTTTTTGAACTCATCCGCTTGCATGCCGAATTTACCCGTTGCTGCGTAACCTGCTTTCGGCGCAAAAAAGCCAACCGTACTGTAGCCCCAATAGTTGACCAGTAATTCATCAGGTTTAGTCGGGTTAGGTTTGGAGTTTTCGAATTCATCAAATTCATGAATCGGCAATAACTCTACGCAGTTGATCCCCAACTCTTTCAGGTAGGGAATTTTTTCACGGATCGCCGCATAGGTGCCGCGCTTATTGGCCGCAATGTTCGAGGATTCATGCGCGGTAAAACTGCGTACATGCATTTCATAGATCACTAAGTCTTCAAAGGGAATCTCCAGCGGTCGATCATTACCCCAATCGAAATCGTCAAATACGACCCGTGACCGGTGCTGATACTGCTTATCCCAGTCAGGTTGCTGTTTCCAAACATCACGTCCGCCAATCAATTTAGCGTAGGGATCGAGCAGATATTTGCTTTTATCGAAGCGAAATCCCCATTCCAGATGATACGGACCATCCATACGATAAGCGTACTCAATCTCCTCATAATGGAGATCGAAGACAATCATCGTAAATACGTTACCAATTATAAAATGGTAGTCATTTTCCTTCGAACTAAACGGAATAATGACAAAAGGTTCATCTTCGTGCTTCTTGAACAGCGCCAACTCGCACGAGGTGGCATGGCGTGAAAAAACCGAAAAGTTGATGCCGCCTGGCACGATTGTCGCTCCAAACGGCAGCGGGGTTCCGTGACGCAATTTATACTCACCAAAGGTGTGCGTCGGATTCATATCGATTCGTAACATAATAGAGATCCTTACCCCAGAGATTTTATGGCTTCATCAACCGTCGAATAGCTATTGAACATTTCATCGAAACCGGTCATTTTCATGACTTCCATGATTTCATCAGAAAGTGCCGCCATATTGGCAGAAGCGTTATCGACCTTGATGCGTTTAGCAATGATCAGCAGAACTCTGAGCCCCGCACTGGAGACAAAATCGCAGCCTTGCATATCGAAAACGAATTTGGCATTCGGCGTAATTTTTTCCAAGATAGCATCCTGAACCGCGTTAGAACTCGCACTATCGAGCTTACCGATCAGCGATACGATACTAATTCCATCTTGTTCTTTGATCTTTACATCCATGACACCCTCCTATTGTACGGGGACAATTTTGACTTCAATTTTTGGACGATAATCAACATTGGGCAAATTAACGATCAAATTATCGGCATCGAAACTGGTCCACGGTTTACCATCGACCAACACCGATTCAATTTTGATCGTACCGGGGGCAAAAATGTCCGGGCTGACGCGCAGTTTATTGTCAGGAAACGCGCCGACAACCGGTTTAAAGAATAAGGACAAAGGTTGTTTGGTATGTAATAGATTGGTATACACCTGCGCCAAATAGCACAATTCGATGGAGTGATAACCGCTCATGGAATGGCTGCCCTTTTGACGCTCGGTGCCTAACAAGTAAGGCAAGCCATTTGCCAAGGTGTTGAAATAGATACCGCCATCTTCGTAATCCAGGAAGAACGCATTGTAAAATGCCGCCATTTCACGACCCGCTTTAAGATCGTTCTCGTTACCCAAGATACCGTACAGGATCTGATAAGCCAGAATGCCCTGCTCTTGTTGCCACCATGCTTTACGATCATGCCAAGCAAAACGGTGAAAATCTTCGCCAGGAAACGTAGTCCGCTCTTGTACGTCATAGATGCCGAAACGCTGTTTATCAACCCCGATCTTGAACATTTCTACGGCGATTTTTTTAGCGAAATCAACATATTTCTGTTCCGGGAACATACCGTTAACGCGCATCAAGTTCCAGGTGATTTTGTAGTTGTGCGCTGCCAAACCACGGTCTTGTTGCCAGCTCCATTCCTTATCAGCGCTCCAATCTTCAAAGAAACGTTCTTGAACAAACGGGCTGTTTTGATAGTCTTGGAATCTATCGGTGATCACATCCGAACAATATTTGAGCATGTCTTTATACTCTTTATTGTCAGTCGCCAGACACAAATTGATTAGATAGGCTGGAACATGATCGCCTACTGAGTTCCAGCTCTTTTTGGCTTTATTTTTGCCCAGACTATCTGAACGCGGACTTAAGGTTACAGGATCTATATGGGAGAAATAACCGTCTTGTTCTTTATCCAGGAAAAACCGTTGGAACAAATCTACGGTCATTGAAATGTCTTTATGAATGCGTGGGTCGCCGGTAATACGGTAGGTTTGAGTCGGACCTGCCAAGGCATAAATTTGCTCATAGGCCGGAATCGCGTCGTAATCATCGCCGAAGCTCGAGGTAAATACTTTATGCTCTTTACCGCCAGTGACATTCAAACCGTGATACCAATAGATGATGTTTTCATCGACATCATAAAAACGCATGTGTTCGCGCAAGTAATCGGTGCCTTTTTCAGCGGCTTCCAGATATACGTCTTCACCGGTCAACAAATACGTTGAGGCAAAGCCATAAATCAGACGTGAAATGGTATCGGTTTCTTGGGTGTAGTCGCCTTTGTGTTTGCCGGTCAATTGCAACTCGGTACGATAATTTTTGTAATCGATATTTTCCGGGCCACCAAATTGCGCCTTGATAAAGAAATCGGATACTGATTTCGCTTGCTTAATCCACCAATCCGATTCTTCAAAACGGTATTTACCCAGTTTTCGACCAGGAAAATCAAGCACTTTGGCCTCAATGATAAAATCATCGCCTTGCGGATAAAAAATGCAGTAGGCCATAATCATCTGACCTTCTTTTAAAAGCTCAGGTACTTGTCCAGTGCAATCAAGCCACGGTTCATCCAAATTTCGCTCTAAACGTGCATACAGATTAGCGCCAAGATTAACGCTGTACTCGCGTCCATCAGTGGTTTTCATCGAAAATTTATTGTTAGCCTTATCAAAACTGGATACATATCCAGAAATGAGATCAGAAAATTCAAAATTAACTTTATTCATCTTGCTTTCCTTATATTGATTTTTTGTGAATATATGACTGGCTAAATTAGGGGATATCAGTTTGATCGAACTGATTCACTTGCCTTCGAAACAAAGGACTGAATGATTAGCTATGATCAGATGACTTAATTTTTATACGCCCGCATGCTTATTTCTTATTCAATTCGTCCAGAAAAATTTGCATGAAGCTATCGACGACCCCGGGATGTTTCCCGGTAATCAGATTTCCATCGATGTAACTGTCAACGGTTTGGCCATTTTCATAGATGACAATGCCACCGGCATTTTCAACATCGCAGATAATATTGTGTGCGCAGGTCACTTTACGACCCTTAAGTAATGCAGTATCAGCACAAAACAGCCATAAACTATGGCAAATGGTACCGATATTAATCAGGCCTTGATCCATCGCCTTAACAGCTTCGCGTAAAAACACCACCGCTGGCGCTTGATTAGCTTGCCCTGGCTGGACGGTTTCTTGGTAACGTAGCCGATCCATCGCATAACCGCCAATCAGAATCACTCCGGCATAATCAGTGGGTTTAACGCTGCCGAAATCAACAGTGACTTTCACCTCGGTCGTATGATCGTTGCCGTTAAAGGTAAGACTGGGCTGCTTCCAAAGATTGGAAAGATATTCGACTTCGTAACCTTGTTTTGGAAAAAATTCATTAAAACGATGATATTCAGTTTCATCAAAGTGTTCTTCAATTAACACAGCAATTTTTTTTGCAGGCATAAAAATTCCTTAACAATCATTGATTATGGGTAAGCGTGACAACTCTTAAACAGCAAATAAGCCCGGCCTGAAACTAATCAAAATAGCGCAACGACATTCCACATTATTCAGAAAATTTTTTAATATTATGAATATTTACAATACTCCCATTGTTAAATAAAAAACTTTATTATTTAAATATCAACAATTAAATGTTTGATAAAATGGGAGTATTACTAATATTAATCATTACATTTTCTTATGCATCGAATATCGAACTATTCATTTTTATGGTCCAGACTTTTAATGACTATTCAGTATGGTCAAAAATGCTTGATATCGATTAAACAAACGCAACGTTACTTGCACCTAAGCCGGCTACATCGACACCTACCAACGTTACCGAATTTGAAGCGCCCAAATCGATGGTCAGATTGTCCCCTGAAACGCTAATATGCTGGAGAAGGTTGGCAAAGTTAGTAATATTGGAATTGTTCAATCCTGAGTGAATTTGAATCTGGTCAGTTGCAGCGTGGAAGTTATACACTTTGTCGGTACCACTACCAGTGTCGAAAGAAAAAACGTTGTAGGATCTGCCTGGCGCATTATCGGTAATACTGTTGATAATGGAATTTAGTGCTTCCGATTGAGCATTGAAAGCGTTTGGAACCGTTGAAAGAAAATGATTGAATTGACTGGTTTTGTGACCGCCTGCCACCAATAAATCATTACCGCTGTCACCTGAAATCACATTCGTTCCAACATCGGTATAGCCACCGCCGATGATAAAATCATTCCCGTTATTACCTGATAATAAAGGATCATAACCATTAGACCCTTCCATCACGTCATTGCCGGCACCGGCACGAAGGCCATCAATATTTTCGTATTGATTAATTAAATGTAAATTTAAGCCTTTCGCATCAGTCGCTGCTAATATTTCGCTCCATAGGAAATCATGGAAACTCACATTGGCAGTCCCATCTGCTGAAGTGCGGGTCATTGCGCTGATAACGCCATCAATTGGGAGATTATTGACGTTTTTTGACCCCTGCAGCGAAATATCCACATTACCGGTAATCAAGGTCGATGCGACATTGATATTAAGTCCTGGGTAATCGGCACCTAAAGAGGTTTGAATCGCCGAGGTTAATGCGGCGTCCATCGCATCTTGAATCGGCTCAGCTAAGGCTAACTCAACAATGCGAATATCGGCTAACACCGAAATTCCATCACCCAAGGTTAAACCATAAACGCCGGTTGGATAACTTAGTTGGTCGGCCGCTACGACGATGTAACCAGGAAAGGAATCATGTACTGCTTGCTTTGCAAGATCATATTGATTGAGGCCGGTTTTCGGATCAACATAATTCACAAAGCCTAATTGATTTGGAAAATTAGACGAAAGCACTGCAAGTTCATTGTTCATCACAGTGGTTTGTAATTTTGTAACTTGTTCGGCCGTTGGATAAAATGTAGCGCCATTTTTTTGACCAATGATATCAAGACTAATTACTGGCATTGTTATTTCCTCTTAGATTTTTTATATAAAATTTAATGAACGATACCATCCATAATGGAAAGATTACGTTCGCTATAAAGCGAAATAGATACCATAAAAACGCAAGTAATATCCTAATTCCACCTTATAATAAATGACATTCAGATCTTAGGTTTTAATTAAATTCAGCAAGCGTTGTTCTGCAAAAACATCACGATAGAAAGTTAATTGTTCTGTTTTGAGATAACAACCACCACGGTTACCACGTCGAACCCAGGTGACATTTCCTTTGGCAATGGTTTCATTAGTTTCGTCATCCACGCATTTCCATTCAAAGTAAGTATGTTCACCAAAGAACATGACAATCGGCCAGCACATGGTCACACCAGGCTGCGCAATTAGTGCCCACCAATGCTTTTCACGTTCCTTTTGTTGTTCGACACCTTTATAAGGTCCATCTTGACAAAAGTAGACCAGATCATCTCGATATTCACCTGTTAAAATATCACCTCTCCCCTGTCTTAAAGCTTCGCAATGCGTAGGCCACCATTCGATATTTTCTTTTTCTATTTGTTCAAGGGTGTAATTAGAATCGATTGTTGGTAAAGAAGCTTCTTTCATGGCAACTATTTTCTCTGCCAAATCAATAAGTTCTGTCTGCAAAGAAGGAGCGACCAATCCTGGACGAGAATAGTCTGCAGATAAGTTTTTGTAATAATTTTGTTTTGCCATGAGTATTTCCTTAAGATTTTAAAATTCAAACGAAATGCTTTCTTTTATATTTTAAACAACAGATATTTGTATAATTAACCACATTAAAACGACACAATTACAAGGAAAATTTATCACCTTTGCATTGCTGAGATAATCATTTATTAAATATATTTCATTTATATTAATTTATAAAATAAAAATTTTTGATAGTACAATTCTAAAATATGTTCATTACGGATAAAAAATAAGTATAGCAGCTATGCTAAATTTTTTTTTACCATAGCAAAAAAACTAATTAGAAATAAAGCAATTTAAAATTAGATTTAAATCAATAACTACTGCAACCTATTGCAAAAATTGCTACTTTTAACTCTTATAAATTTAGCTTCACTACGCTTTATTTTTTTATCTTATTGATTTTAAAAGATACTTTTGCTTATGTCATAATTTTAGAAAATAATAGTGTAAATAAAATCAATTAGTTAATCATAAAGTTGAGCATGGTGTTAAATATTAAAGAAAGGCTTGTTCGGTAGTTCTTGCAAAAATGATAGTTAGCCTATTAACCCTATGTTGACACTTGTCTTTATCATCAGGCGCTACTGAAGATTCAACTTTACACAGCAAATGAGTTGTAACAACTAAAATGCTATCAAAAACTCAAACCGATACAATAACCTAGTATTGTTTAATATGTAATTAAATCCATTATGTAATAGAATTAATTAACATAATCAATCGTAGTTAAATAATGACTAGCCATTGATCAATAGCTAAATACAAATACCCAACTCTGCTATTTTTAGCGCGTAAACTATCGCAAAGCACATAAAATATAGCAAAAAATAAAATAAAATTCATTATTTATATGAATAATTTGTATCTATTTTTTTAATTATAGACATGTTTGAAATTTTTATTAATAAATTTTCAATTTTTGTGATTCGGCACACAAAATTTAATAAAATTTATATTTCTACAACCGGTTGTAGTTGTAGAGGTAGAGGTGCCATTAAGTGAAAATCGTCTAATTCAATTCAGAGATGTGAAGCGGCTAACAACGATTTTTTGTTAACCGCTTGATGTAATCATAAAACGATCAATGATTAGTAGATTCTAAACAAAGGGTCTGAAGCCAAGCTACGCTTGTTATGTTGGCATGCTGGGTCGCGGTTAACAATCCAACTTAAACAACTGATTCCCTTGTATTTTTATATGAAAAATATCTATAGGTCTTGGGGAAAGATAAAACGTTAACCCTCTGAGAGAGGATTGAGGTGAGAGGGTTTTACTTGCTCAATTTATTACGTGCATGTTACCTAGTACTCAGTCAATTTTGTTTTGTCGAGTACTTATAAATACCCCGTTCGTCCTGAGCTTGTCGAAGGATTTGCGGTTCATGGATCGACAAGCTCACCACGAACGGTTTTTTTGAACTACACCCACCATAATTAAATTGACTGATTACTAGTAATTAGTATCAAAAAACTACAAGGGCGGACAAAAAAGCATTGCCCACCATAAAGGGTGTCGCTATTTTCGCGATAGCTGTTTAGGGGCATCCCAGCCCCAACAGCGGCGAAAATTACGCGACAGGTTTATGCCTCCGGCGGCTTTGGCCGTCCTGTCACCATATCGTCCCGACCCAACA
>CANNKG010000061.1 GCA_947505105.1 Methylococcaceae bacterium
TTAATGATTCAGATCACTACTGCATGACGCCGTTAACGGATGTGCAAATAAGGATTCTGGCATTGATAGGATTTTCGGCGGAAACCTACTTGGGACTTACGCCGGAATTAGGAAAACTGAGTGTCAAAATGGGCGAACCATGAGTATGATTACTCTTGGATTCGGTTATGTCTTTATTACGCGCCACCACCCACTACGCTATTGGTTTGAGTCTATGCATCGCTGTAGCGTCAATTACAGCGTTGAGTCACGCCGACACTCTCCAGTTCACCTCTGCCGAATTTACCTTGGCGACCGATCATTTGAGCCAATTTGGCACCCAGATCTCGGAAACGACGATTGAAGAAAAGGTGGTCAAAAATCTGCTTGAATGGCGCTTTCCGCTGCATGTCGGCACCAAATCGGGGCAATCGCATCGACTGGAAGCCCATTTAGGTGCAATTGCCGATGACAAAACGCCGATCGGTTTTTCATTCACCAGCGGCAATTCCGATCCTCGCGCACCCGATTTTCAAAAAGCACGGGTATTGCCGGTCACTTGCCGCCTAGTGCCGCTGAATACATCGACACCAAGTCCTGAAAGCAAGTTGACTTTTTCGTCTGAAACCTTACCAAAATCAAGTGACCGGAGTGGCAAAGTCGAAGCGCAACTTGTTGAACAAATCAGCACAACCTGTTTCAAATTGCTCGATGATCTCAAACTGCAACAGCCCGAACCTCAAGGTGCAACGCCCGTGAAAGCGCCATCCTGGTTGCCGACATTACGCATCGAAACACTCCCGGTTAAAACCGTCAAGGCCCCTGAGAGCAACGACAAGACTGAACCTAGCGTTCCCCAGACGAAAAGCGAACCGACTGAGGAGGCGGAAACTTTCGACGAAATCCCGAAACAAATCATCATCCACAATCAGGGTTCTCCACTCACCTTAAAATTAGGACATGAGCGACTCTGACCGCACATCAGTTTCTAGTACTCAGTCAATTTAATTATGGCGGGTGTAGTTCAAAAAAAAACCGTTCGTGGTGAGCTTGTCGAACCATGAACCGCAAATCCTTCGACAAGCTCGGACGAACGGGGTATTTATAAGTACTCGACAAAACAAAATTGACTGAGTACTAGGGTCGGACTAGATAACAGCATTTAATCTTGCAGGAGGCCGCTATTTACCAAAATATTTCGAAAGTCCGGCGCGCCTACAATAGCTGGGTCGCTAATGAGATGCTCGAAGACTATGCCTTGCGTTTTGCGCCGCGCTCGTTTCGTAAATGGTCGGAATTTCAAGTCGCCAATACCGCCTTCGGCTCAACCTCATTTCTAGTGCTTGAAGCGATTGGCGGATTTTTGTCAATTAATTACGGTTTCACCAATGCGGTCTGGGCGATTCTCGCGGTTGGCTTGATTATCTTTATCACCAGTTTTCCGATCAGCTATTACGCAGCCCGCTATAACATCGATATTGACCTGCTTACTCGCAGCGCTGGTTTCGGCTATCTTGGCTCGACGGTCACCTCATTAATCTATGCCTCGTTCACCTTCACGCTGTTCGCGCTCGAAGCCTCGATTATGTCGCTCGCGATTGAGCTGTATTTTGACATTCCACTCGCGCTGGCGCATGTTTGCAGCGCTTTGATCGTGATTCCCCTGGTGACCTTCGGCATCACGACGATTAGCCGTCTGCAACTTTGGACCCAGCCGATCTGGCTGTTGCTCTTGATCAGCCCTTATGTTGCGATTGCGATGCATGAACAAGAGGCGCTCCCCACATTGATTGCCTATTTCTCAATTGCTAGCAGCGGTCAGGATTTCAATTGGTTAATGTTTGGCAGTGCTAGTACCATTGCGTTTTCGATGGTCGCGCAAATCGGCGAACAGGTGGATTTTTTGCGCTTTATGCCCGAGAAAAAAAACTCAAACCGCATTCGCTGGTGGCTAGCGACCTTGACCGCAGGACCAGGCTGGATTGTGTTTGGTATGGCGCGCCAAATCGGCGGTGCCTTGCTCGCCCATTTGTGCATTCGCCACGGTATCCAGACCGAACACGCCCATGAACCCACCCAGATGTATTTGCTGGCCTATCAGGAATTACTCATCGATCCTGAACTAGCATTGGGGTTTACTACGCTGTTTGTGATCTTAAGCCAAGTCAAAATCAATGTTACCAATGCCTATGCCGGTTCCCTGGCTTGGTCAAATTTTTTCTCGCGGATTACTCATAGCCATCCGGGTAGAGTGGTCTGGCTGATTTTTAATGTATTGATTGCCTTGCTGCTGATGGAGCTTAATGTCTTTGGCGCTCTCGAAAAAGTGCTCGGACTGTTTTCGAACTTGTCGATTGCCTGGATTAGCGCGGTCGCCGCCGAGTTGCTGATTAACAAGCCATTGGGCTTGAGTCCCAATATCATTGAATTCAAACGTGCTTATCTGCCCGACCTCAACCCGGTCGGCATTATTGCCACCAGCGTCGCATCGTTAATTTCAATTCTTGCATATCTAGGGGTATTCGGTGAATACGCCGCGGCTTTTTCGGGCTACATTTCGCTAAGTCTAGCCTTTGTGTTGGTACCATTGATCGCGCTATTCACCAGCGAGCAGCATTATTTGGCGCGGGATCGCAACCTTAATCGTGACAGAGCCGCACACGTCTGTTGCATTTGCGAAAATAGCTTTGAACAGGAAGATGTGGCGTTCTGTCCTGCCTACAACGATCACATTTGCTCGCTTTGTTGTACCCTCGATGCGCGTTGTCTTGATGCCTGTAAGCCCGGCTTACGCATGGACGATCATCTTGAGCAATTCGCTCGTAGTTTTCTGCCGACATACCTGACGTTATCCTCTCGGTTACGCCTGCTCCGATTCACGCTGATTTTCATGTTTCTGGTCGTGCTGACTAGTATATTTATCGGCACCATTTATTATCAAGACTTGTTGACGGTTCAGGCCAATCCGGTCGAATTTCGGTTGCTGCTCGCCAATTTTTTGAAAGTCTATGCGTCGTTGTTGGTGTTTATTGGCCTGTGTACCTGGTGGCTGATCTTAAATGACGAAAGCCGCCGTGTCGCCCATGAAGAAGCGACCAAACAAACCCAATTACTATTGCAAGAAATCGATGAGCATAAAAAAACCGATCGTCTGCTGCAACAAGCGATGCGCATAGCCGATAATGCCAATAGCGCCAAAAGCCGTTTCCTGAGTAATATGAGTCATGAAATCCGCACACCGTTGAACAGCATTATCGGTTATGCGCATATTCTAGCGAACGACCCGACGATTCCTGAACACCGTCAGCAAGCGGTTGAGACATTAAAGCGTAGCGGTGAGCATTTATCCGGATTGGTCGAAGACATTCTCGATATTGCACGGATCGAGGCACGTAAATTCGAATTTAAAAACGAAGCGATTCATCTGCAAAATTTCATCAAACATCTCGTCGATATTTTTAAAGTACAGGCCGAAAACAAGGGTCTGACTTTTAATTGTTACAACACCAACACCTTGCCGACTTATGTACGGGGCGATGAAAAACGGGTCGGGCAAATTTTGATCAATTTGCTCGGCAATGCGCTCAAGTTCACTCAGCAAGGCGGCATCACCTTTACCACAGGTTTTAGTGGCGGCGTGATGACCTTTCAGGTCATCGATACCGGTTGTGGCATCGAGCAAGATCAACTCGCCGATATTTACCAACCATTTACGCGCCTGAACAATCAGGAAAGCACGACCTTGGGTAGTGGCCTCGGTTTGACGGTCAGCAAAATTCTGACCGAAATTATGGGTGGCGAATTGGCGGTCGAAAGCATATTGGGCGTTGGTTCGTCGTTTAAAGTACGGCTATTACTGCCGAGTATTCAGATCGATACGGCAGTTACTCTCGAAGAAAACATTATCGGTTATCAGGGGGCGCGCAAAAAGATTCTGGTTGTCGACGATCAAATCGATCATCGCCAATTAATTTTAGCAGTATTGGAACCTCTGGGCTTTTATCTTGATGAAGCCTGTTCTGGAGAAGAGTGCCTACAAAAAGTGAGAATGCAGATACCGAATCTGATACTGTTGGATGTCTCGATGACTGGCATCGACGGTATCGAAACACTATTACAACTGCGTCAACGCGGTCACAAAATGCCGATCATCATGCTGAGTGCCAATGCTTATCCTGAAGATCGACAAGCGGCTTTTAATGCTGGTTGCCAGGATTTTCTAACCAAGCCCTTAGTCATTCCGGAGTTGATGCTCAAATTAAAGCAACAGCTGAATTTAAGGTGGATGTGCAGAGATCTCCCGCCTATACAGGAGCGCCCCGAAAATGCGCCAATGATTTTGCCGTCCGACACTGTATTGCAGGAACTACGCACATATATTCGGATCGGTGACTTACAGGGCTTTAATAAAGCACTTAACGGATTCGATACCCAGAGTGAGTACCAGCCGTTTATGCTACGCTTGAGAAAACTGGCCAGAGAATTTCGTCTGGCTGAAATCAAAGCTCTGCTCAATATTTTGCCAACTCAAAAATCCGATATCGGTAATAGCTAAACCTGGCGTCATTGTTCAATAATTACTATAAGGTTGCCCACGCATGCATGAAATTCCTCTCCAAAAAGGGACCGTGATGATTGTCGACGATACGCCCGGCAATCTCGCCTTGCTTTCTGATACTTTATCGGAAGCCGATTATCGCGTGTTAGTGGCCACTGACGGACTTTCAGCAATCGAACAAATTGAGTATTTCAAACCCGATATTATCCTGCTGGATGTCATGATGCCCGGTATCGACGGTTTTGAAACCTGTCGCCGCCTAAAAAACGACCCGGCAACCAGTGCAATTCCGATTCTGTTCATGACCGGACTCAGCGAATTGGATAATCTGTTACGCGGCTTCAGCGAAGGCGGCATTGATTACATTATCAAACCGATTCGCCCACCGGAAGTGCTGGCGCGCATTGATATCCATCTGGCACAAGCCCGGCAACTCCGTCGGACCGAAACAGCGCTTGAGCAAAGTGCGTTTTCGGCATTGACCTGCCACAGTTCAGGATTAATCACCTGGTTGACGCCAGCCGCAAGCCAGTGGCTCGAAGACTTCTGCCGTCAGAACACTCTCCCAATAACGATTGAACCAGGTCAGTTGTTACCCGAAGTATTGAGAAACTGGCTGCAAAAACAATCTAAAACGCTCGTCAAAACTAGCACTGAAACTATCGACGTGGTCTTGGAGCCCGGTTTCTTGGTCAAACTGATGCCAAATCAGCATGGCGGGGAATGCTTATTGATGCTGCAAAAGAGTGTAAACGATTGGGACATTGAAACGCTGCGCAATTCGTTGGGGTTAACGTTACGCGAGACCGAAATTCTGATGTGGATTTCGCGCGGCAAAACCAATAAGGAAATCGGCATAATTCTTGACAGCAGTCCGAGGACGATCAATAAACATCTGGAACACGTATTCGAAAAATTAGCGGTCAGTACGCGTGCGGCAGCGGTGGCAATTGCATTGCAACATAACGCGAATGATTTGTCGTGATGATTTAGGTTTGTGGAGCCGTCTATCCGACACGGCTTGGTAATTTGGACTTAAATTGACTCGTCAACAGCATCGGCCATAACCGTTCAATCACGGATTTAAGGCTATGACCGATGAATGCTACCTATCAGACATTTAATTAAGATGAAAGATTTGAGCAGTTTTTTGAAATGGCCTAACCGATTATTTCATGAGCTCTGCAGCAGCCGCTTTTAATTTAGCTTCATCAGCTTGGATAGATTTCATCATCGGGTTGGCGGAGCTTTTAGCGCCTGCAACTAAGGCATCAGCTGTTTTGAATTTACTTTTTAAGGCATCAACGCCTGGCGCAACTGAACCATTATGACAAGCTTTACAAGCATCTGATTCACCCGCGATTGATAACGCAGGTACTAAAGTAACCAAAACTAATGTTGTCGTTGCTAATAGTAGATTTTTCATTATTAAGTCTTCCCCATTTTTGATAGTAAATTTTAAACTTTGCGATAAAGTTTAAACATTTTTCAGTATTATCTTTAATTTCAATTAATTAGATATAGATGACCATATTCATCTACGGATAGTTTTTTATCATACTCCAGATATCAATGCAAATATTTTCCTGATCTCACATCGTTCCTTTCGCCCTGAATTAACGAAGCTTGATTCTCAGGCGCCGATCTGTTCTTGGAAAGTAACGGATAATTAATCGGATTTTAAGATGGTTGTTGTAGTCGATGTTCCAAAATGGTTAGCTATCGATTGATTTGAATAATGATGCCGCTCCGGATATTATGTGACGTAAGCTCCGCCACGGTAATAACAGTTATTGGTTTATGGATATTCCCACGATGATTGATAACTCATATCAAGCCATTAAACATCTTGCCTCCAGGATTCGTATGCCCACGCTTCGTTCTATTATCTTGCTTATCTGTTGTTTAATAACTCACCCGGCATTCGCTACTGAGGAAGCCGTCACTTGGCGTGTTATTACAGGCGTCAAACAGTCGAATACCGAATCGATCGGCAAGGAAATTCGCCAAGTGAGCATGCTGATTAACACTAAAACTTTCGAGCTCTTGTTTGGCAATAATGAGACTTATCTCAAGCTCATTGACCCATCAAGCAAAATTAGCTTTATTGAACCGGCGGACTTACAAGCATTGCCCGCGCTAATTCAGAAAATACAAGCTTCGGCTGATGGCGATGAACAAACGGCTTTATTGCAAGCCCTGGAAGTGCTTACGATGTGGCCCGCCAATTTGCCGGTTTATCTGTGGATGGATAGCCAAGAATCAATTTCTCCGGTGAATGCACATACGTTTGCGATTAAATCCGTCGGAACACTGCAGGCAAAATCTACTCAAAATGACACCAATAGCTTTTTTGAGATCAATAATAATCAACTGCTTTCAAAATTAACCCGCGAATTTCCTCGCCTTGATTCAGAAACTCAGGCGGTTAACGCCCGAAACATCCGACCACGTTCTGCTACCTTTTGTAACGCCATCGGTAGCATCGGCAAGGCCACTTATCCCGATGAACTTAGTTACGGAGTTGTTACTAGCCCCAATCCATTTGCACCTAATGTTAAGGGTGTTACGCAATGGAAATCGGTTGATAGCATGATTGAACCCTGGTGGAATGATGGGGGCAGTTGTACGGGACGATGTGGAAGTGGCTGCGACGGACTAGTCTTTAATTTAAAATCTCAAAATGACAGCTATTCTCAGGCCTGTCTTGATCATGATGTCTGCACAGGAGATAAGGGATTGACCGCTGACCAATGCAATTATATTTTTCAGGAAGCCGTTAATGATTATCTAAATCAGTTCAACTGCACCGCCCTGACTCTTGAGGGCCCGGATATTGTCACTGCAAACGCCACGTTCAATTACGTCACCACCGCCCAAATTGGCTCGTTACGCTATGACATTTCAACGCTGCCCGGACTCCAGTATAGTTACTCCTGCTCAGATCCCATGTGTCTAGTGAATTCATGGTCAGCGAACAATGGCCTCATCAGTGCGAATTTACCCGGCGGTACCTATTCTGCTATCTTGACCACAACATTTTCCAAACATGGCTTAACGAGAAGCGTGAATAAGAAAATACAATTGGTAAAATGATCGGCATTAAACCCGCTTAAGTTTGAATGCCAAGCCTGATTATGTTTGTTACTCGGGCTCTTAGACTTTCGTTCTTTCGTAAAATCGAATCTGATTACGTCCGGCCCGCTTGGCTTCGTACATAGCCGCATCTGCCATATCAAGAATTTCATGCTCTTTGTACTGATGGTTGATAAAGACCATCACGCCAATACTTGCTGAACTTTGATGTTCGACGATTTGGAGTTCTTGGACATCTTCGCTGACATTGAGACGGTAAAGTTCGGATAAACTGGCAGCAATTTTGCCGGCAATTAATTTGGCTTGCGCAATGGCTCCCTCGTAATTGTTACTCAAACTACTCAGCATCACCACAAACTCATCGCCACCAAAACGCGCCACGGTATCCATTTGGCGAATACACGCTCGCAAGCGTCGGGCGGCTTCAATCAATAATAAATCACCCACGACATGACCATATTTATCATTCAAGGGTTTGAAATTATCCAAATCCAGAAACAGCACGGCGCCATAGCAACCGTTACGTTTACTTGCGACCATTGCCTGAGATAACCGGTCGTTGAGCAAACGGCGATTGGGTAGTTGGGTTAACGGATCATAAAAGGCCAATTGGCGAATCTGTTCTTCCATGAATTTGCGCTCACTGATATCACGCCCAATCGCTTGCAGCACTTGCTTACCGTTCAAGGTCATCGCACTGAGTAAAAATTCAGCGGTAAACAAACGGCCATCGTCGACACGCTTGTGTAACCATTCAAAACGCAAACTTCCTTCGCACAGAGCGGTCGCAATATGCTGATTCGCCAGAGTCTCCGAATTTTCTCCACTCGGCTGAACAGGTGGCGATAAATCGGCCGGATGATAGGAACACAGCTGTTCACGGCTCGCACAACCAAATAAAGCCGTCGCCGCCTTATTGCAGTCATAAAACCCATGTTCATCGAGAATCAATACCGCTTCTTGCGTTGAATCGAACAGCGTATGGTATTTTCCCTCGGATTGACGTAAGGCGTCTTCCATACGTTTACGTTCGGTAATGTCGGTAGAAATTCCGCACAAGGCATAAATACCGCCTAATTCATTGCGTAGTGGAATTTTGACACTCAGATAGATTGAGGTTCGCCCGTCCTTGACGTTCAAATTTCGCTCCTCAGTTTTGACAATCAGTCCATCAATCAGCACTTGTCGATCATTTGCACAAATTTGCGCCACCGTTTCGGCATCAAAAAATTTCCCATCATCGAAACCTACAATACTCTCCAAGTCAGCACCGAATAACTCCCGAACCAGTCGATTCACAAACAAATATCGCCCCTCAAGATCTTTAAGATAAATATAAGCCTCAACATTTTCAAGGATCAAGGCCAGCTTGCGTTCACTGACCTGCAACGCATTCTCGCGTTTGACCAATATTTCCAACAAATTATTGAAACTCGAAATTAAACCACCAATCTCATCCTGACTCGTAACACCCAAAGAATGCATTCGTTGCGGTTGATCAGAAAATTTCGCCAGCGTTTTTGCCGTCGAGAGTAAGGGGGCTAACTGATTGCGCAGCATCCACCAAATCAAACTACAAGCCAGCAAGGTCAAAAAGATCGTGGCAATTAACATGTGCTGAAGTACACGATAGATCGGCTCAAAAACCTCCTCGGTGGTCATCGATGCGGAAACACCCCAATTGGCGACTGGAATTCTCTTAGCGGAAGCCAACATTTCCTTGCCGAATTGGTTGACATAAATGGCCGACCCTTCGTAGCCTTCCAAAAATCGATCAATCGCTGGAATTTCGCCCGGCTTAGGCAATCTTGCCATAATCCGCTTTTTATTGGTGGCTGTGATAATCAAGCGCTGCTCGGGTGCGACCAGAAAAAAACCGCCGGTTTTGCCATAAAAGGTTGCGGTAATTTTATCGAGGAAGTTTGGTTTCGCAAGATTGGTGACACCGGTCAAGGTTCCAAGCACGCGCTTTTGCTTGTCGAATATCGGGGTCACAATGCCGAACAACGGTGCCGCAATCGGTCGCCCCATGACCGGATGGCTAATCGAAGCTTTACCCTCGTTAAGCGCCAATGCGACAGCTTCACGATCCAGATAATTGAGACCAATCCGACCGCGCTGCGATGGGAATTCTGCAACGGCCACCCCATCGGTGCGCGTAAATAAAGTCCCGTCATTAAACAACTGTTGAAAAATAGGATGATCGTCGAGTACCTTTTGTAATTTCGACGCATCATTGATCATTTCAGGCGTTACCTTCGACGCAATGACGGTTAATGCTTCCAAGCGTTGTTCTAAATCATGATTGATTTCGCGCGCCATTAAGTTTACCAACGCGAATTGCTGTTGACTCAACACCCGCTCCATATCCTGATGCAATAAGCGACTGATGTAAAAGGAAAGCGACCAGATCATGATGATGAAAATCACCAGCGTAAACAAAGTGATTTTGGTTTTGATCGAACGGAACTGGAAAAAGTTTAGATTCATGTGCAATTTTCATCGTTTTATTTTCGATGAATTCGTTTGAAAAAGATTATTCAATATTAATATTTTTAATAAAAATATTTGATAGTGCTACTTTAACAAAATCTGCAAAAATAAATGACTATTAAAGCTTAATTTTCTATGTTATATATCCTGCATAATTATTACCTATAAAAATGCTCGGTATTTTCTCGCCCCACCCACCCAGTTGGAATGTCTAACTACGCTAAGGAGGACGCTACAAAGCTCGTTTGTATACAACACTACGTATCACATCAATTGCTTCGCATCACCGGAGATCATGCTATGAAACCACACTTGAAAACTGGACTACTATTGGCCCTGCTCGCAACCTTAAGCTACCAAAACTTAGCTATCGCCGGCGCTAAGCTATTTGCCGGCACGGGGGCTGCTGCAACTACCGAATTTACTAATTTCAAAACCGCGATCAAAAGCGCAACTACCCAAGATGGCAGTCTAATTAACTGGGATGCGGTCAAACTGGACGGCACCGACGCCAATCCGAACACCCGAGTGATTCAACAAGGAAAAACCGTCGAAATTCCAATCGATCGCTTTAAAGTCCGGGGGGTGATTTTTGCCGATCCTTATACGGTCAGCGGTGACGGTTTTGCTGCTGCGAATCCTGCCACGACCGGGCAATTTCCGGCATTCACCCCAAGTAATACTTTTGCGATGTTTGATAACAAAAACGGTGAATTTAAAGATCGAAAAATTGAGCAATCTTTCGTATTAGTGAATACCACCACAGGCGCTGGAACACGAGGTTTCGGGGCAATTTTTCTCGATGTGGAACAGGAAGGCAGCAGCAGTATCGAATATTTTGGTCGAGATGCCGCCAATAACAAAATCAGTTTAGGCAAATTCTACGTCAAACCTTCCGGAAAAAGCGGCGAGCCGCAATTTTTGGGGGTGTTATTTGATGCCCCGGTCGTCAGCGATGTCGAAATCACCCCCGGTGCCCGCGCGCTGTTCAGCTTTGACAGCAATAGCGTTAAAGCCTTTGGCGCTGAAAATTTGGCTCAAGGTATTGATCTGGCGGTAACCGATGATTTCATTTTTGCAGTACCTGAAACCCTAAAAACTAGCACCGCCAAAGTTTCCGAAGCCGATTGCCTGTTTAACTGGGCCGAAAAAACCCTCGCCGATTATTTCCCCGCCAATAGCGGAAGCACTCAAACCTGGGCGCCCTACCGGTTCCGTTACTATAACTATTCCAAAAGCTACGTTGGTATTTCCTACAGTGACTACCATCTGTATTACCTTGGCCCGAACGGCGTTATCCAAGATGTAGGTGCGGCTGCGGATTGGTTTACTAGGGCCCAATGCTGGTAGACTATTAAAACGCTATTACACAAAGACCCGAACATCCCATGATATTTGCGTAATAGGCTTCACCCTGCGCGACGCCTATTGCGCCCTTCCCTAACCGCGAGAAAAAACCTTTCCAACATATGCATGACCTGACTAGCTTTGCCTCAGCTCTTTCAGAATCGACGCTTAAGGCTTACTTAAACGCGGATTACAAGGTATTAAGCAAACCGCCGTTTAGCTTTAAAATTGGCCAATTGTGCACAAACTTACCTCAACTATTACACGAACATCATGCGATTTGCGCAGCATTTATCACGGCCTTCAATCCCTACGGTCAACTGCACACAATCGAGCAAAATCATGAAGCGGACGATCGATTACGTGCGATGATCCATGCGCATCAATTGAGCTATTGTGAAGGTTTCGGTAGCGATCCAGATGGACAGTGGGAGGAGGAAAAAAGCTATTTGATTATAAATCTGGCGCTGGAACCGAGCAAAGAGCTTGCCCGACGATTTCAGCAGAACGCCCTGGTCTGGATCGATACCGAGGCGATTCCGCAATTGGTGCTGCTGGAGTCACCGCAGAATTCAAAAAAAATAGTGCGCTAAAGTTTGAGTGCTACGCTAAGGTCTTAATTGCCCCCTATTAACCTAAAAAGAGCAGTTGAGACCTTAAAATTCCGTTCGCCCTGAGTCTATCGAAGGGTTGAACGGGATTTTAAGGTCTCACCACCTGGGTGAAAGCATAAAAAACCGTCCATGCTTCGACTGGGCTCAGCATGAACGGTTTTCTATGCGTTTAACGGCGCTTTTTAGGGTTAAAGGCGAGTGCCATACCGACAATACAGAGAAGGCATCAAAAACAAATTCAACAAAGTCGAGGTAATCAAACCACCGAGTATTACTACCGCCATCGGGTATTCGATTTCGTGACCGGGAACGTTGCCTTTCAGGATTAACGGTAACAGAGCCAGACCGGCACAGGTAGCGGTCATCAGAATCGGTGCCAGGCGTTCTTCGGCACCACGCATCGCCAATCCTGCCCCAAATACCTGGTCTTCTTGCTGTTCCAGATGTCGATAGTGGCTTAACAGCATGATGCCGTTTCGGGCAGCAATACCCAGCACGGTGATAAAACCGACCAGCGAGCCTAGCGATAGTACCCCACCACTTAAAAACGCTCCAACAACGCCGCCGATCAACGCAAACGGCAAGGTTAACGCCACTAAAAGCACCAAGCGCAGCGAGCGAAAATCGACATGCAGTAACACCAGAATGCCCAGCAATGAAGCCAAACTCAACCATGCCAGCCGTTCGCTGGACGCTTGTCGTGCTGCGTATTCGCCCAGAAACTCTGGGTGATAGCCTTGCGCAAACGTTAGGCTTTTCACGCGGTTTTCAATTTCCCGTGCCACGACGCCTAAATCGTTGCCACTGACATTGCAGGTAACATCGATTCGGCGCGAGGCGTTTTCTCGTTTAATTTCGTTCGACGTAGGTGCAATGTAGATGTCCGCCACATCGCCCAACGGCACGCGTGCCCCGGATGGCGTATCGATATTGAGTTGCCTGAGTGCAGCGAGATCATGACGAACCCGCTCAACACCCCAAACCATTACGTCGATGACTTTTTGGTCACGGTAAATTTCGCCGACCTTACTGCCTTTAATGAGCGTGGCTGCGGCCCGGCGCACTTGACCGGCGGTCAAACCAAAGTTGGCAGCCACGTCAAGCTTAAGCCGTATCTGTATCTGCGGTACCAATATTTGCGGTTCCACCTTGAGGTTGGTGATGCCCGGCACATCAGTGATAGTTTTACTGACTTCGCCCGCCTTATCTCGTAGCACATCCAAGTCAGGTCCGTACAAGCGCACCACCACGGTCGCACTGGCCCCGGTCAGCACTTCTTTGATCCGTTCGCGCAGATAGGTCAACACATCGCGGTACAGTCCTGGATAGCCCTCGACGACGGCCTGGATTTTCGCCACTGTGCTATCGTAATCAACCGCCGTATCCAAACTAATCCATAACTCGGTAAAATTCGGTCCTACTACTTCGTCGGCGACTTCAGCCCGGCCAATGTGCGAACCAAAATTACGTACACCGGGAATCGCCCGCAGTTCCTGGCTGACTTGTACAGTAATGCGGCGCATGGCTTCCAGCGAGGTGCCGGGCTTTTCGACCCAATGCATCAAAAAATCGGTTTCCTTGAAGTTGGGCAGAAACGACTCACCGAGTCGCGGTAAAGCAATGGCCGTCGATATAAATGCCACCATCAGGAAACCTGTTGCCCATTGCGGATGGCTGACGATAGCCGGCAAGATCTGACGATAATACCGTTTCAAACCCCGCGTCAGCGGTGCGTCGTCTTCTCGCGGCTTAGCATTCGGCAGCAGCATCAGGCACAAAGCAGGCGTCACGGTCAGTGCCACCAGCAGCGAAGCCAAAATCGCCAACAAATAGGAAAGCGCCAGTGGCCTAAAAAAGGTGCCGGCCAAGCCATCCAGGAAAAACACCGGTACGAACACCAGCGCTACGATCAAACTGGCAAACACCACCGCGCTACGCACTTCCAGCGAGGCCTTCAAAACTATGCGGAATGTCGACAGCGGATGGACAGCCTCTCGGTTCAACCGCAGCCGCCGCATAATGTTTTCGACGTCGATAATTGCGTCATCCACTACTTCACCGACTGCAATCACCAGGCCGGCCAGTACCATGGTGTTAAGCGTGCCGCCGCGCAAATATAGCACCACCGCAGCCGTCAGTAGTGACAGCGGAATCGCCGACAGGCTGATCACGGCAGTTCGCCACTCGAACAAAAAGGCAATCAGAATTACCGCGACAAGCACGCAACCCAATATCAGTGCATCACTTAAATTATTTAACGAACGTTCGATGAAGGTTGCCGGACGAAAGATAGTCGGATCGATGTCGACCTCGTGCAGACCGGGTTGCAAAGCCGCCAAGGTCGCTTCGACCTTACGAGTCACATCCAAGGTATTGCCCCAGGGTTGTTTTTCGACAATCAGCAGTAAGCCCGGCCCATCATTAATCACCGCATCGCCAATCGGCGGCGAATGACTTTCAACGATTTCAGCCACATCGCCCAAGCGCAATGGCGCACCGCCAGTGAACTGCACCACGGTGCGGGCCATATCGTCCGGTGTTTGCAGCGAAGACACATGGGTCACCGGCAGGCGTTGATTGGGTAGATCGACAAAGCCGCCAGCCGAGACAGTGGCCGCATCGCCCGCCGCACGCACCACCGCATCCAGCGTCACGCCGTTGGCGGTCAGGCGATCAGGATCGACCCGCACCTGTAACTGCCGATCACGTTGCCCCCAAATGGCTACGTTGGCCACACCCGGCACCGCCATCAACCTTGGGCGAATGGTCCATAACGCCAATTCGGACAATTCCATCTGTGACAGTTTTTTCGATGAAACGCCAATCTTCAGCGCCCGACTGGTGGACGATAACGGCGATAACATCACCGGTGCGCGAGCTACAGCCGGTAGGCGTGGGGTGATGATGGCGATGCGCTCCTGCACCAACTGCCTGGCTCGCATCAAATCCGTACCCTCCTGGAAGATGCAGACTACGGAAGACAGGCCCAGCACCGACTTGGAGCGTAAGGTTTTCATCCAGGCCGTGCCGTTGACCGCGTTTTCCAAGGGTACGGTGATCAGGCTCTCCACTTCCTCGGTGGACAATCCGGGTGCTTCAGTCTGGATTTCAACCAGCGGCGGCGCGAATTCCGGGAACACATCCAGCGGCATTTGCCGGGCGGCTTGCACACCCAATATCACCAACACCACAGCCAAGGCCAGCACTAATAGGCGTTGACGTAGCGCGACGGTAATCAGCCAGCGCATCATTTGCCGACGCCAAATTCGGTGCCGAACAGTTCGGCCACGCCAGTGGTGACTACTTTGATACCAGCTACGATGTCGCCCGTTACGGCGGCTTGATCGTCAACCACCCGCAGCACCTGTACTCGTCGGCGCATATACCTATTGGTTTCCAACACTTGATATATCCAGCTGCCACCACTCACGTCATGGACAATCGCCGACCAGGGTATGACGAGATTTTCGTCTTCGCTTCGCAACGGGATTAAAACACCGACCCGCTGACCGGGGCGGAATGCGGCATCCGAATTTTTCACTGCGTAGAACAGATCGACCGTGGCGGCAGTCGGATTAGCGGAAGGCGGCGCGGCGACCGGCACGGCAGGACGAGAGACATTTTCAGGCGAATTTTTCAGTCCGCCAACACGGGCTTGGGCTGTGGTGTTCAATCCTGATAAATCATCGACATAGACCGGCACCCGCACCCAAAACGTGCTGCGATTGTTAACGTCCAACAGCGCAGGACCAAGCAAATTGCGGCGAGCATACGCGGTTTTCAAAGCGGCCTCGGCCATGCCGACCTGCGCCTTAGCATCGTCAACAGAGCGTTCGGTGCCCACCTTGTCGCGGCGCATTTGTTCGGCCCGATTCAAGACTTGTTGGGTCGCTTGCACCTGCACCTTGGCTTGATCTACCTGACCATCGGCGTCGATTTGCGATTGTGCCAAACGCACCAGCTCTGCCGGAGCCAGCGATGGCAGGATGGTATAAACCGATTGGCTGTTACTGTTTGCTGAAGCATTCAGCGCCAGCAGCGTGATCTCGCCGCCGAATAAGCGCGTTTGCGTCAGCCGACGTTTTTCAACCGTTGTGGTAACGATGCCTAGCCGGTTGACGGCTTCCGCTGTCAAGATAACTTTGGTCAGATCACTTTCCTTGACTGGATGTTCGATTTCGGCAGGTGGCGGCGATGTTGATTCGGCGGCAGGTAGGTTGCCAGCCAATAGTAATAAAGCTGGTAGCAGGAGTCGACAAGTCGATGGCTTGTGGTTTGAATGCGCGGGGTTCATAAATATCCGATCTTGGAGTCCAATAATGTGAAAGTTAAGCAGGATTCAGACGCTGGCCGACGCTGCGTTCCAGTTCTGCGCGGGCGCGGCGTAAATC
Source organism: Methylococcaceae bacterium (assembly GCA_947505105.1). Classification (GTDB taxonomy): domain Bacteria; phylum Pseudomonadota; class Gammaproteobacteria; order Methylococcales; family Methylomonadaceae; genus SXIZ01. The sequence goes on from CANNKG010000061.1 coordinate 16,479, forward strand.
GGCGGCGGCTTGCGCGGTTTTCAATTGCGCTTCCAGCCAACGGCGTTGGGTTTCGAGTACGAACAGGTAAGTGACATTGCCTGCCGCGTAGGCGTTTTCAGCATCCTGAATGGCGGCTCGCAGCGGCGGCAGGATAGTCTGTTGCCACTGTTTCAGACTTTCACTGGCCTGTTGCAATCGGGCATGGGCTTCACGGACATCCAAGGCAATCCGCTGTCGGGTGGCAACATATTGCCTGGCGGCCTTATTAAAGCGTGCCTGGGCTTGGGCGACGCCACCTTGATTTTGATTAACGATAGGCAATGTCACGTCTAAGCCTGGTCCTGCTAATAAAGGCCCGGTGACTTGCTTGGCGTTGAGACTGGCGGTGAAATTAAATACCTCGGCGCGCGCCAAGCCGATACGTTCGCCTGCGGCTGCTACATTAATTTCTGCTGCGCGTAGATCGGGGCGAGCCAGAAGCGCCTCCGCGACCAGTTTTTCCGACTCAAATTTTTCGCCATTGGCTGTGGCTTCCGTACTGATGGCATTTGGCCACTGTTCCAGACTCAGGCCCGCCAGATGCCGTAAACGCTCATTCGCTATCTCGTAATCGTGTTGCAAGCGGCTTTGTTGTTCCTGGGCTTGCAGGGCATCGACTTGAGCATTAGTGACGTCCAGTTCGCTGGCGTCGCCGGCGCGCAAACGCGCTTGTGTGAGTTCGGCGATATTGTGACTCAGGCTTACAGTGGCTTGAGTCAGTTGCAGGCGTTCCTTGGCTAACGTTAGCTCGGCATGAGCCAATCTGACGTCGCGAATCAAGTCCAATCCGGTCTGCACTAGGCGTTGCGCGGTCTGTTCAACATCCAATTTGGCCAATTCGACCCGTTGCGGGCGCAGCCAGAAAATTTCCAAGGGATAGCGTATCGTCAGTTCCAAAGGTTTTGCTCCCCAAGGTAACAACATCGAAAAAGTGGGGTTGGGCAGCATCCCAGCTTGCACAAGATCGGCACGAGACAGTTCTAAATCCGCCAAGGTCGCTCGAAAGGCCGCATTGTTCCATAGCGCCAAACTGACCAACTCGTCATCGGACAAGCCGTCATTTAAAGAGATATTGGCGGGCCATGCTGTTTCGTCGGCACCGGTTTCGGCAAAATGCTGACCTGTGCGTTGTTCCAGATCCTTAGCGACGTCATTCAAACCCATGCCTTGCGGAGTACAGGCAGTCAACCACAAAGCGAAAAGCAATATTGGAAAACGACTGGAAACAAAAGGCGTCATGCGCTCGTCTCCGGGAACGTCATAATCACCTTGAGGCCAACTTCGTCATCCCCATCGGTCAGCCTAATATCAGCCTGATGCTGCTCGGCAATTCTCCGCACAATAGATAAGCCAAGACCACTGCCTGATTTGGCACTATTCAATACGCGGTAGAATCGGTCGAACACGCGATTCCGCTCATCCAAGGCAATGCCGGGACCGGTGTCATTGATTTCCAGACGAACCGCCGTGGCTTCGCTGATGATACTGACGTCAATCCGTGCGTCAGCCGGTGAATAACGGATGGCGTTATCGAGTAGATTGCCGAGCAGAATGCGCAGCGCCTCTTCGGCACCGGCAACCATGACATGATCCGCGCGCGACAGGCCGAGATCGATGTGGCGATGGGCGGCTTGCGGAGCAAAATCGGCTACCACGTTCCGCGCCAAATCATCCAAAAATAGCGGCGTGAGCGGATAATCGCCGGCCTCCGGATCAAGGCGAGCCAAGATCAGCAATTGCTGAACCAGATGACTGGCACGGGCTATACCTTGCCGTAAGGTTTGCATAGCTAGATCACGCTGAGCGGGTTCAGTGGCACGCTCGGCCAGTTGTGCCTGCAAAAACAGTGCAGTGAGCGGGCTACGAAGTTCGTGCGCCGCATCAGCAGTAAACTGGCGCTGCGCCGTCAGTGCCTGATCCAACTGACTCAGCAGCGTGTTTATTGCGCTGACTAAGATGCTAACTTCTTCCGGTAAGTCGATATTCGGGATCGGATCTAATGAATGAGGATTGCGACACGCCACAGCATCAGCCACATGAACCAACGGCGCTAAACCGCGACCAATCGCCCAGCCAACCAATAACGCCAGTCCCGGCAGTAAAATCAGTAACGGCGTCAATAAATGCAAGGCAACTTCGTTGGCGGTTTCACGGCGTTCTTGCGTCGTTTGAGCGACCTGGACAAATCCACTATCGGTTTTTAAATTAAATACTCGCCAGTCTTGGTTCTGCCAGTTAAGCGTGTCGTATCCCAGCTTTCCGTCTTGCGGTAATGGCGAAAACGAATGGGATCGAAACAGAATTCGACCATCCGGGCCACGGATCTGACTGACTAAATCAATACCATCGCTGTATGACACAGGGTCGCTTGTGTTGGGTTTAACATCTTGCGAAATGTTTGAATGGGACAAGGAGTAAGCCGCTTCACGCAACACCTTGTCGAACAGTTCGTCAATTTCTTCGTGAACATTCAGCCAAGTCGGTACAGCAAAGGCCATACCGGCAATCAACAAGATGGGCATTAACCAATAGGTTAGCCTAATGCGGATAGAGACGTTCATGGTCTCACCACTTTAAAGCCAACGCCACGTACATTAAAAATAACGTCAGCGCCCAGTTTACGGCGGAGATTATGCAAATGGACATCAATCGCATTACTCGCCACTTCCTGGCCCCATCCATAGAGGCGCTCTTCTAATTGCGGACGGGACAGTACAGCGCCAGGCTGTTCCATCAAAGCATGTAGTAATGCGAACTCGCGGGCGGATAAGTCTACTAAGGTTTCGCGTAACCAGGCCTCGTGACTCAGCGGGTCAATGCGCAAGGCGCCGTATTCAATATCTGAAGTGCCGCGTCCAGCACTTCTGCGTACCAGCGCATGAATACGGGCAACGAGTTCTTCCAAAGCAAAAGGTTTGACTAGATAATCGTCAGCGCCGCTATTAAGACCGGCGACTCGATCACTTAGCCCATCGCGTGCTGTTAGGATTAACACCGGGATGGCGTTGCCGGATTTACGAAGTTCGACCAGCAGCTCCTGGCCGGATAGGCGGGGAAGCCCTAAGTCAAGCAACAATAAAGCGTACTCGCTCGCCGCATGTGATAGGGCTTGTTTGGCTTGCTCCCCATCTTGTATCCAATCGACTACGAAGCCATCCAACTGTAATCCATCCCTGATCGATTGGCCGATCATCGGATCGTCTTCCGCTAGTAACAAACGCATGTTGACCTTTAAAGTATTTTTAATGGTCAACAGTATAAATGATCAAGATTTAAGTAATAGTTAAGACAGTTCGAATTATTTGGAGAGTATCATTACCGGTCGTTCGTTACTGGAATCGACCAAGTGCTACTTGGGACTGGTGTTTGTCGACAAATCTGTTTCTGAATAAGTGGTGCTCCAACAAATCCAGGTGACGAGACCACAATGCTGGCAACATATTGAATTTAAAATATTAACGTACAATTTTTTCTTAACTCTGTATTCCCATTAAAATTTAAGGCCAATTACTGCAAACGCTGGCGCAAGACTTCGTACAGCAATACCCCGGTCGCCACCGATAAATTAAGACTTTCGACTTGCCCCAACATCGGCAACTTTACCAATAAATCGCACTGATCCTGAGTTAAACGCCGCAGACCTTTTTCTTCAGCACCGACCACCAGCGCCAGCGGCATGTTCAAGTCAACTGCATACACATCTTGCGCAGCCCCACCAGCGGCTCCAACCACCCATACGCCCTGCTCTTTCAGCCAGCGCAAGGTCCGCGCAAGATTCGTCACCTGATAGACCGGCACGGTTTCGGCGGCGCCACTAGCGACTTTACACACGGTCGGCGTAATCCCGACCGCATTATCTTTGGTGACAATGATGCCATGGACGCCGGTCGCATCGGCACTGCGCAAACAAGCCCCCAAATTATGCGGGTCCTGAACGTGATCGAGAACCAAAAATAACGGCATCCCGCTAATCAACGGTAGTGCATCTTTTAGATGCGCTTCGGTCAACTCGCTCGGCATTGACACTGAAACCACGATGCCTTGATGATTTTTACCTTCGGTAAAACGATCGAGCTTTTTGCGATCAGCCAACTCCGGCTCGATACCCAATCCCCGCAATTCATCGAGCAAGGATTTTAAGCGCTGATCTTGTCGTTGATTATCCACCCAGGCTTGCTGGATTTTTTCAGGCGAATATTCCAAAGCGGATTGCACCGCATGAATTCCAAAAATTTTAGAAACTTTCATGATTTACGTCGTCTTTTTTTAGTTTTGGCGGAGCTGCTTTTAACGTGCAATTGAAAGTCGATTTTCTTTTCATCCAAATCGACGCGCATCACTTTCACATCCACACTATCGCCGAGACGAAAACGTTTATTGGTCCGCTCACCGATCAATTGCCGAGCAATCGGATCAAAATGGAAATAATCTTGCGGCAAATTGGAAATATGTACCAGACCTTCAACATAAATTTCTTGCAATTCAACAAAGAAACCGAACGAAGTCACGGCTGAAATAACACCACTGAAATTCTCGCCCACTTTATCGAGCATGTATTCACATTTGAGCCAACTGACCACATCGCGCGTGGCATCGTCGGCACGGCGTTCGTTAGCCGAACATTGCTCACCCAAGACGACCATATCGGGAAATCCGTAATAAAAAGTGGCCACCGGTTTTTTATGTAAACAATGTTTAATCGCGCGATGAATGAGCAAATCCGGATAGCGTCGAATCGGCGAGGTAAAATGGGCATAGGCCTCCAGCGCCAGACCAAAATGGCCTTTAAGTTCGGGACTATAGGCCGCTTGCGCCATTGAACGCAACAGCACGGTTTGAATCAAATGGGCATCGGGCCGATCTTTCATCGAGTTGACCACCTGCATATAGTCGAGCGGGGTCGGTGTTAATCCACCGTCCAGATGCAGGCCCAATTCGTTTAGAAAGGTCCGCAGCGACAACAGCTTATCTTCGGTAGGTCCTTCATGAATGCGCAGCAACTGCGGCATTTTCTGCTTGATCAAATAACGAGCCGCTGCGCGATTAGCGGCAATCATAAATTCTTCGATCATTTTATGCGCATCATTGCGCTCAACCGGCACGATCTGTTCAATCTTGCGCTGTTCACCAAAAACAATTTTGGTTTCCTGGGTCTCGAAATCAATCGCGCCACGCTGATCACGCGCCACGCGCATGACTTGGTACAATTTATACAACTCCTGCAAATGCGGCACTAAGACGTGATATTGCTTGAGCAGCTTTTTGTCATAATCCACAAGCATCTTGGCGACATTGGTATAGGTCATCCGCGCATGCGAGCGCATCACTGCTTCATAAAAGCGCGAACGCAAGATTTCGCCCTCTTGGTTAATCAGCAATTCACACACCATGCACAGACGATCAACTTCAGGATTTAATGAACACAAACCGTTCGAAAGAATCTCCGGCAACATCGGAATCACTTGTTCTGGAAAATACACCGAGGTACTACGATTTTTCGCTTCGAGATCCAGCGCTGAATTAATCGCAACATAATGCGCCACGTCGGCAATCGCAACCAATAATTTCCAACCCTTGGGGGTTTTTTGACAAAAAACCGCATCATCAAAATCACGCGCATCTTCGCCATCAATCGTCAGTAATGGGGTATTGCGTAAATCCACCCGTCCATCTTTCGCAGACTCCGGCACCTCTGGACTTAATGGCGCGATTTCCGCTAATAACTCATCAGGCCAACGATTCGGAAGCCCGTGTGTCCGGATCGCCATCTCAATTTCCATGCCGGGCGCCATGTGCTCACCCAGGACTTCAACCACGCGACCAATCGGTTGGCAACGCAAACTCGGTTGTTCGATAATATCGACCACGACAATCTGGCCTTTTGACGCCCCACTTTCCTCACCTTTTGGAATCAAAATATCCTGAGGAATATTTTTATTATCAGGAACCACAAAGGTATAACCGCGCTCCGAAAATACCCGACCGACAATTTGCTGAGTATTGCGTTCCAACACTTCCACGACAGACGCCTCGCGGCGCCCTTTCCGATCAATCCCGGCAATTCTAACCACGGCTCGATCGTTATGCATTAAGGCACGCATTTCTCGCGGCGAAAGAAATAAATCTTCCGAGCCGTCATCTGGCCTAAAAAAACCAAAACCGTCAGGATGTCCCAAAATTCGCCCCGCCAACAGGTCTTTATTGTTAACTAGGCAATATTGCTGATTGCGATTGAACAATAACTGTCCGTCGCGTTCCATTGCCCGCAAACGACGCCGAAGCGCCTCAATCTGATCTTCCTGGTTTAGTTTGAATTTTTTAGCGATTTGATCACGAAATAGCGGCGCGCCGGTTTGTTCGATCAATTCCAAAATAAGCTCGCGACTTGGAATTGGATTAGCATATTTTTCAGCTTCGCGTTGCGCATACGGATCTTGGCTTGGATTAAAATCCGCCTTTTTTTTGGACTTCAATGTCATATAATTTTCCTTTTCAAAAATTAAGTTAAAAATAATCGGTACTCACACATGCTAGCGTTTTCCTGTTTGGGTTATCAAATTTACACTATCTCGAACGACTTGGTTGACAAGCCGTTACCGAATAGATAGAATCTAAAAATTGCTTCTATTATAGCAGTCCTCAGCCGAGGTGGTGAAATTGGTAGACACGCTAGCTTCAGGTGCTAGTGAGGGAAACTTCGTGGAGGTTCAAGTCCTCTTCTCGGCACCAAGAGACAGTTTCACACAGTATCAAATAATCTCAAAACCCGCAACTAGAAACGGTTAGCGGGTTTTTTATTGTCTCATGCAGTCTCATCTGATACCATCAAATATTAATCAATTGATGGTATTGTTGATGGTATCGGCATACCATCAACAACCTGATACCATCAAATCCTCAATGCTTGATGAATAGCGAGGTTCAGCCATGTTGACAGATATTCAAATCAAAACAGCAAAGCCCAAAGACCAGCCTTATAAAATTAGTGATTCTGGATGGCTGTTTTTGCTGGTGACGCCTAAAGGCTCGAAGCTATGGCGCATGAACTACCGCTTTAACGGCAAACAAAAAACCTTAAGTCTAGGTGAATACCCGCTGATAACGTTAGCCAAAGCGCGCGAGCTACGCGACGAGGCCAAAAAATTATTATTGAATAATGTTGACCCCTCGCTAGCCAAGCAAAACACCAAAGCAGTCAGCCAAGCAGCAGCTGCCAATAGCTTTCAAGTGATTGCCCTTGAATGGCACAAGACCCACATGCCAAGCAAAAGCGAGAACCACGCCAAGAAGATTATGGCACGCTTTAACAATGATATTTTCCCCTGGATCGGCAAGCGGCCTATTACCGAAATTGAAGCACCCGAAATCTTAAAGCTGTTGCGCAAAATTGAAGATCGGAGTGCTAACCGGCTAGCCCATGACGCCAAGAGTATTATCAGTCGAGTATTCTGCTATGCCATTGCCACCGGACGCGCCACCCGAAATCCTACGCCGGATTTACAAGGCGCATTGATGCCGGTCACAGTAACCAATTTGGCAGCCATTACCGATCCGCAAGAGATTGCCGCATTCTGGAGAGCGGCTGAAAGCTATACCGGCAGTTTTGTGACCAAATGCGCGCTAAAGCTATCCTTCTTTGTCATGCTTAGACCTGGCGAAGTGAGGCAAGCTGAATGGTCAGAAATAAATCTTGATACAGCAGAATGGCGAATACCCGCGTCGAAAATGAAAATGCGTGATGAACATATTGTGCCATTATCAAAGCAGGTCATTGAAATCTTCAGAGAGATTCAGCCACTCACCGGATCAGGTAAGTATGTTTTCCCATCAGCCCGAAGCACCACCCGCCCCATGTCTGAAAATGCCATCACCGGCGCTCTAAGGCGGCTTGGTTATACAGGTTCAGAAATGACCGCGCACGGCTTTCGTTCAATGGCATCTTCACGCTTGAACGAATCGCACTTATTTAACCCGGATGCCATCGAAAAACAACTAGCGCATGGCGATCATGACAAAATTCGAGCAGCTTACAACCGTGCGCAATACTTACCCGAACGAGTAAAAATGATGCAATGGTGGGCTGATTACCTGGACAGCTTACAAAATAGCGTAGTCGTGCCATTTCAGTCCAAAGCTATTTAATTCAAATTAACCGCACCTAGCCCGACGGGGCGAACATGGACAACCTTTCATCCATTGGTGCGGTTATTCTATAGACTTTCATAAATTAAATTTCCGAAAATACGAAAATTCCCTCTTTTGTCGGTATGCTTGACGCCATAAGAAAATACCGCCAAAGGAATGCTTGAATGATAGCGCTCACCTTCTCCAAACTGATTTTAGAAAAACTGAAAGAA
>CANNKG010000062.1 GCA_947505105.1 Methylococcaceae bacterium
AAGGATGTCGAGGAGGTGATGAAAAAACTTAACCATCGACCACGGAAAAGCCTTAACTATAAAACACCTCATTCAGTCTTTTTTGCAGAATCTTTGCCGAAGGCCGCATGACAACTAGGATTGCACTTCGGAGTTGAATCCGCCTTTTACAGCAACGTCAACATCCAAAATTGTGTAAACTTTGTACAATTCAATTGAGTGCTAGCGTTTACAGCATGTTGAGAGTGTTACGCAATCAAAATTCACAAACTTTTCTACAGAAATTGGGGATAACTGTGATTTTTGCTTGTTTACTGATGTGTGGAGCGAATGATAAAGCTACGTTGTCCACAACCTTAAATTTCCAACCTTGATGAACTCATGAACTGGTCGCTATGATTTTGCTACTATGTAATTCAACTAAAGTTTTTGCTAAAGAAAGTCCGAACACCGATACCTAAACCGCCTTCCGAATGATCGCGACCTCTTGTACCTTGTGTGCTTTATCGTACAGACCGTATTTTAATATTTGGTATATTTCTTAGTAAGTGTTGTGTGGGGTTTTACTACAGTTCAGTAACTTTACGCTCGCTGAAGAAGCGTGCTTATACTACCGAAAACGTTTTCGGATTGAAACCATGTTTTCGGATTGAAACCATGTTTTCGGATTTTAAAGGCCGAGGCTTTCAAATACAAAAGTCTGGAGTCTCGAAACCGGATCGCGTTGGGGACGAGGATTTGATGGATGAAGCTGACGTGGAGCATACCGGCGCCAAGAACCTCATTGCGCAACTTGAGGCGATGACCCAAGACCACTCACTATGACGCAACGGTTACCGTCCTCGGCGAGAGCATCGATCATCATGTCAAGGAAGAAGAGGAAAAAATGTTTCCCAAGGCAAAGAAAGCCAAGGTTGACACCGCCGCTCTAGGTGCAGCGTTGACCCAACGCAAGCAAGAGTTGCAGGCGGAAAGAGGCGAAGCCGAACTACCGAGCAAGGCCAAGAAAGCCCAATCGCGTTGAGTGTTGCCAATTTGGCATCCTGCTTAGGCTAATCCTGCGGAGTGATGGCACTGGTACAGGAGCCGCAAAGTCAGTCAAAAACGAAATACAACTTAAATAGACGAGAAAAAATACTATGAGAATTACAGACAAAGTATCCCATTCCGGATATGCCTCTTACAACAAGGTCGCCGATGCGACCAATCAAGCCACAGCAGCGCTAGGTAAAAAAAAGCGAAAAATTGAAAAAAACCGAGCAGCAATTGATGAAAAATGGCCGCGGCTATATCAGCGACAACCCCATGATGTCGGTGAGTATCGCAATAGCGGCTGGTTTTCTGATGAGGGGCCTGCTTAGCTGAACTTAGACCCAACGTTAAATATTATGAACCCCAACGCCGCACATGAAACTTGCCGCGTTAATTGAGAGAAAACCACCATGGAAATAATAGACAAAGCAGCTAATTCCGCAAACGATGCTGTCGACAAGATAGCCAGTGCAACCAAAGAGGCCGCAGAATCACTCGCTAAAAAAGGCGAGCAAATCAAAAATGCCGAGCAGCAATTATTAGAAGATTGTCGGATTTATGTTCGCGACAACCCCCTATCATCGATGGGAATCGCAGTGGCCGTCGGCTTTCTACTGAGCCGAGCGATGAGCGCTCGTTAGACCGTTAAATTCATGAATCCGGATGCCAAAGCGGAGGAAACTCTCGGGCCAGCTGCCACCAGCGGCGATCCCGGGAGGACAGAGCTGAACATAATGACCTCGATGCGGACCTTTATGCTTCAACTTAAATCTTTATGCAAAAAAATACCCCTTATATTCTTTTTCTGACCTTTGTATTGTTAGTAACGGTATCCTTTTTCTTATTGATTAAAGATTTTCTATTAGCCTGTTTTTGGGCCATTATTCTAGCGGTAGTTTTTTTTCCTGCTTATCAGTGGATTCAACGCTATTTTAAAAATTCAGAAATACTGCCGTTGTTGTTGACCATGGTGATGATTATTCTGGTTTTTGTTATTCCCTTGTTGATCATAACCTTGATGATAACGGAGGAAAGCACAAACTATTATCAAAAAATACAAAGCGGTGAAATAAATCCTCAAGTTTATTTTCATGATACGCTTGCGCTGCTTTTGCCAAAATTCAATAAGTTTTCTCATATACAGGCAATCAGCGTTGAACAAATAAGCACTTCAGCCGGGAATGCCTTTACTCAAGCAGTAAAATATATCGCGCAACAACTCCCCGCATTGACCCAGAACCTATTAAATCTTATTGTTCAAGTTGCCTTGGCTTTCTACATTCTGTTTTTTCTATTGCGGGATGGCCAGCAATTGACAAGAAAAATCATATCCTTAATCCCAATAGGTGACAGGATCGAAATTGAATTATTTGAGCGTTTCACCAGCGTAGCTAGAGCGACGGTTAAAGGCGGGTTAGTCGTCGCTGTCATTCAGGGCAGTATTGGGGGATTTTTATTTTGGTTGGTAGGCATCCCAGCCGCTTTTTTATGGGGTATGTTAATGATAATTTTATCGTTATTGCCTATAGGTAGTGCTCTAATCTGGGCTCCTGCTGCGGTAATTTTATTTTTACAAGGACACACGTTAAAAGCGGTTATCCTGTTATCTGTCGGTATTTTAGCAATTTCTATGATAGATAATTTTTTGCGGCCAAGGCTGATAGGTAAAGACAGTAAAATGTCAGATTATCTGGTGCTAGTATCAACTCTCGGTGGTGTGAGCTGGTTTTCCCTAACAGGATTTGTATTAGGCCCCATTATTGCCGCTTTATTCATGACCTGTTGGGACATACTTGGAAAATATAACCAAGCGAGTAATCGGTAAATGAATCAAAGTGGAACAGCGGGTGATTCTGTATAAAGAGCGCTTTGGCAGATCCCTTTAATAAGGGGGTGTGGGCCGGAACCCTCTGAATTTTTGATCATTAGTAATTTGAGGACAATTCTCACAAACCTTCCTTTTTGAGAAAGGTTAATAAACTCAGTAATGTATTCAAGGTAAATAAATATGGTAATTTTTACCTTTATTTAACACTTGTAACTCTTTTAGCATTTTAATTTATAGATCGGTAGCTAAATCCGTACAAAAGCACACTAAATAGTAATACTTTGGATGTTAGCGTTACTTTTCGTACCGTTGGGCTTCAAACCCATGATAGCAAGGAATTCAGATAGGCATCAGAACAAACCGTTCTTTTGGCCAATTAACAACAAAATTTTTATGGTTGTTTGTTTAAATGCACCAAAGTTAGTCCTTTGCCTGTCGTATTATTTTCTGACAATCAATGTTTTGAATCTCGCCTATATCAAATGGAGGTAGCAGCATGAGAGTAGACAAAGGATTAATTGAAAATTTTGGTTTTAAGATAGTTCCGGAAAACTTTAGGGTGGAACGCAGAGTCAGCGGGCTAAAATCACGAGGATAAGGAGTCATAGCCAGTTCAAAGGTTTCGTTTTTGAACTTCAAATAACCCTCTCCATAAACTACACTATCCTTGGTATTGAGCAATAAAGTTTTTGACTGGGCAATCCCTTCTTTAATGTTGACATCGACAACGGCACAGAGGATAGGAATTTGAATATCACCCAAGATATAGTAGCCAAGAGCGTGGGCAATATCTAAGCCGATTAATTCTACTATCAAGGCACTTATCCTGCCATCGAATTGCACTAAATACCCTTCTCCATTAGCGCTTGAAAGTATATCTTTAAGCGTATTGCCAGTGCCTTTTAAGTTTAATTTTCCGTTAATTATCCCCAACGTTTTCTGAATATCATTTACTTTCCTGATAAGCTTGCTCAATGACAGGTTAATCACATGAATTTGAATGTCAACATCTGCTGGTTTTCGAGATCCATAGGCTGTCATCCAAAGGTTCACCCTGCCTTCATCAATTCCGAACATGACGGGTTCGAACTTTAATACACCGTTGTTAACTGATAGTTGGCCGTCAAAGTTGGTTATGGGAACTTCCTTGTTAATGATATTCGTGGCCCGAAGTCGAACTTTACCATTGGCTGCACGAATTTGTTTTAGGTCGAAATGATGATCAGGTATCAAAGTATCATCTTCCGTAATACCTTGATCTGGATGGTTAGGTTCACCGCCAATAAATCCAATTAAATCGGCAAGATCGAGTGTTTTGGCGAACAAATCCATATCGAAATACAAGGGATCAAGTATTGGGTTGACCAAGACAGTCCCTTGCAAATCACTGTGGCCAATTTCGCCATTAAAATGGTCAAAACGCCAAATTGTATCATGACGGCTTAAATTCCCCGTTATTTTATAAGCTGAGCTGGGCGGTAAAGGGATGCCGGTTAGAGGAAATAGTTCAGCAATATCTGGTCCTTTGATAGAAAGGTTAAGCTTGGGATCGACAACTTGCAAAGGATGATTCACTGTGCCGTGAATAGCTATTACAGTTTGGCCAAAAGTCATATTCAACTTGATAGGATATGGCTGATTTTCTGAACGCAATTCTGAATAAGAACCTGCAGAAGCTTGCAGATTTAGAGTCTTATGTTGATAACTTCCTTTACTCTCAATGGTAATTGGCAGTTGCCAGCCACCAGAGCCATTTAAGGAATCAACACCCCCTTCAAAATTCATATCACGGATTCCATCATAATAATGAAATATTCCAGAAATAATATGTAAATTCTCGAAAATAACTGGTAAATCAAAAGCGTTTGACCCAGCTTTCCGGTCATAAAAATTCCAGTTAGTATCTCCTTCTTTATTTTTGAATAAAAATAATTCCGGCTTGCTAATGCTTAACTCATTAATGAAGATATCTCCATCAACTAACTTTGGTATTGAAATTTGTAATGACAATTGATCAATTTTTGCAACATTTTCAGGCCTCGGCCAAGCCATATTTTTGATTGAAATATTATTAAGAGTCAGTTCAGGTTGCCAACCGATTTCCAGGAGAGTATTACCTTTTATGTCAAGTTTAAGCTTTTCAGTATTAACGATAGTTTCAATAAACCAGTTTCTAAAATTATTAGAATAGGCAAAACCCAGTAGAAGACTTATGCTAGCAAAGAACCCTATCAGTAGAATAACTAAAAATATACGGGTTATGGTTATCAGCTTGACGTTCATATGCTCTACATAAATCCTATTAGGCGCTATAACATTGACAATAACGTACTTTATTGGTGGTCAAAGCAATTATGATCCCTGCGTTGAATTTTGATTTAGGTTAGTGAGGCGTTTCTTAGGCTTCAACGTCCGCAATTCGCATAATTTCTTGTGCGATATTCTCAGGTGATAGGACAAAATCGATGCAACCGGTGTCAATTGCACTCTCCGGCATGTCAGGCTGGATAGCCGTAGTAAGTTTCTGCGCGATGGTAATGCCGCCTACTTCTTTTATGCCACACAGTGCTGCGGCCCCATCGCCATCATAGCCCGAGACTATCACAGCAATAAGCTTGCCGTCCCAGTGGCGAGTCAGCGAACGCAGGAAAACCGTGATGACATCAGGCCAACCCCGAGGCTTTGAAATAGGTTTTAAAAGGAATTCTCCATTATGGACGTGTAAATCCCGATTTTCAGGAATAATAAAAACACGGTTAGGTTCGATTATCAAATTTTCAGTGATTAGATCAACGGGCATGGTTGTAAAGCTTGAGAGAACTTTATGGAGTAGCGTTGGAAACTTTGTGATTTGATTAACGATGACGATAGCCACACCCATGCCGGCCGGCAGATTTTGCAATAGCCGAATATAGGCATCTAGGCCGCCAGCCGAATCGCCGACACAAACAATTGGGAACTTTTTCACCGAAGAATATCGCTTTATAATGTTTATCAATCAGCCGTCCTAAACGACGCCATTCCCCTGATTCAGATAAGGGGAGACAAAATCCACCAGTACATCAAAGAGATGATCGACCCAGATCTCTTTGAGTCGGGTTATCAGATATACAACAACCGTAATTTCAGAACTGTTCATAAGATCCCATTGAACACGCATACGTAAGTGAACTCTAAGTAGATTGGAGAATGGGCTGAATCAATTGTCACGTCTGTACGTCATCGTACAAACCGTGCTTATGTTATTTAAAAAACTTCAAGCGCTTGTCTTTAGTTTATGTTCGATGTCGTACAGACTCTGATTAATATTTCGAGTAATTTTTGTCTTGCGTGAGTAACCATCATTAGAAGGTTATCGTTCCTTAGAGCAACCTTAAAATCAAATCTTGTTTGTCTCAAGCCTTGCCGATCAGTACTTTTTGAATTCGGATCTATCGATTGGCTGCACATCGGCATACCTTACTCTTTTACAGGAAATATCATGAAACTAAGCAACCCTAAATTCATCATTTTATCTACAAGTATTATTTCTTTACTCTGTTCAATTGGAGCCTATGCCTTAGATGCACCAGTGAACAAAGATCAAGTAGAAGGCCGCTCTGTAGAAACTAAAGGCAAAGTCAAGGAAGCCACCGGCAAGATAATTGACGACAAAAAGATGGAAACCGAAGGAAAGAACCAAAAAAATCTTGGCAAAGTCCAAAAGGGTTATGGCGATATCAAGCAAGATATTAAGGAAGACAAATAAAATCAGCCCTGTTTCCATACTGCACTGAAACAGGGCGGCTTGATGGCTCAGTTTCAGTGCTTACCTTTTAACCCTAATATGTGCGATGACGAACAGACCGCGTTTAATTGTCTGCGTATTATTAAAACCGAGCGATGAAATACATCAGTCTCGATAATAACTAAATGTTAAATTTATCAATCAGGAGAACACCATGAATAAAGACCAATTAAAAGGCCGGGTTGAAGAAACCAAAGGTAAAGTCAAAGAGGTTGCCGGAAAATTATTAGATGATAGCGATATGGAAGTCGAAGGTAATATCCAGAAGAATACAGGTAAAGTCCAGGCAGGATTTGGTGATCTTAAGAAAAATATTAGCGATATTCTTGACGATTAATCAATCGGGTTTTACTCTGCGGTTCAGGCTAAACCTAATAGCCTAGTCTGACGCAATATTAAGAATCCGGTCAATTAAAAAAACGTTAACACAACAAATGATTATCAAGCTCACGAGTTAAATATTATGCACCTTGGTGTTTGTATTTCATTCAGCAGGCTTTTATGGAGAAGCACAAATGCTCCAAACTATTGCAATCATCTTAATTATCCTTTGGGCTCTCGGCTTGGTTTCCGCGTATAGCTTGGGTGGATTCATTCACCTATTATTAGTCATCGCTATTATTATGCTCTTGGTAGGTTTTATTCAGGGCCGACAAATATCATAGCAATCTCATCGTTAGCCAGTGTGGAAGTCTTCTATTTATGCCCTGTGGGTATAAGGCACTCATATCGAATATCGGTGTTCGGCAAAATCGCCGACCAAATGTCTCAGGACACAAAGCAACCATGTCTTCATGGCGATTTATGCCGAGTTTCAATTGGAATGCCTGCACCTGACACACAAGATGAACTACTTTGCGTTACGAAATAAGCTGTACATTGGTGCCCTTCAGCAAGCATTGAAGGGATTGGCGGAACTCAGGGGGAGTCAGTCTTTGCGTAACATCAGTTAATAATAGATACCATCAATGTACCCAGGTAATGAGCATTGCAAGTACCACCACAGCCATGCTCGTCGCAGCTAGCCAGCCGAGACTAGTCATCCAGCGATTAATGACGAATGGACCCATCACATCCAAGCGCACGGCCATAAGCAACATGACGACCATAACAGGTACGGAAATGATACCGTTGATAACGGCACTCCAAAACAGAGCTTTAATAGGATCGATAGATGTAAAGTTAAGTATGACACCAAGCACTGTGGCGACGATAATAATCGTGTAAAAACCTCTGGCTTTTAAAAGCTCTTTGCCTAACCCAATCGGCCAATCGCAGGCCTCCGCAACAGCATAAGCCGCTGAACCAGCAAGAATGGGCACAGCTAATAATCCAGTTCCGATAATACCTGTAGTGAACAATATAAAAGCAAAATCACCCGCTAGAGGCCTTAGTGCCTCAGCAGCCTGAGCGGAAGTCTGAATATCAGTAATAGCATGCTGGTGGAGCGTCACCGCTGCGGTCAACATGATAAAAAAGGCCACCAAATTGGAAAAGCCCATACCAACATAGGTATCAATCCTGATGCGCTTCAATTCGGTAACTGCCTGTTCGGGCGCAGTTACCAGCGGCTCCTCGCCCGGTGCCTCACGTTGGTCTTCAACTTCCTGAGAGGCTTGCCAGAAAAAAAGATAAGGGCTGATGGTTGTTCCAAATACTGCTACGACCGCGAGCAGGTAATCCGCTTTCAGTGATAAAGAAGGCATGAGTGTCTGATAGAAAACTTCGCCCCAGGGTACCTTGACCACAAATACGGTGGCTACATAAGCGAGCAGTGCTAAGGTGAGTGTTTTCAATAGTGGGGCATAGAAGGGAAATGGTACAAAAATTTGTAGCAGCAGTGAGATAACGCCAAAGCTTATGACATACCAATGAGTTGAACCGCCAATGAGAAGTTTTAGAGCAGACCCCATAGCCCCAATATCTGCGGCGATATTGATGGTATTAGCAATGAGCAACAATAAAACGATAACGTACAATAACCAGGGTGGATAATACTTCCGTATGTTTGCGGCTAGCCCATTTCCGGTTACACGACCGATGCGGGCGCTGATGGTTTGAATGCCTACCATCAAAGGGAAAGTAAAAATTGCGGTCCACAAAATTGCGTAGCCAAATCCAGCACCTACCTGGGAATATGTGGCAATACCGCTTGGATCGTCATCTGCCGCGCCGGTGATTAAACCAGGGCCAAGCTTAGCCCATAGAGATTGTTTTTTATCTGATGCGGTAGCAGGTTTGCTCATGAATAGGTCAAATTGCGTATTCCAATAAAAAATATGATTCCAAATTTGATCGGCATTATTAAAATATGCTGCCAGATGATTTTTTAACAATAGCTTCCGATGATGCTTGCCGTAATTGAAACCAGGGTTTCTTCAGAAAGATGAGGCACTGAATCATTTTTAGGATAAGGCAATTTGGGAGTTCAAAAGCCATTGAATATCTCAATAATCAAGGTTAACAACAAAAATACATGGATCAACTTGAAGTAACCTGACCATTGCCAAGGTATCTGATAATTACAGCGCGAACCGATTAGTGGGTTCGCGCCGCTTGTAAAATAATTACAGTTAAGACGAAAACCTAAGCCGTTTCGACACTCAAAAGTTGTTCCAGAGTTACGATATGTGCTCGTTGAGCGGGCAGCAGCATGGTTTCAATCAAAGAACGAATATCGGAAGGCAAATCAGTTTCCTGTAAGGCTTGCTCATAATCCTCGGCGCCACTTTTTTCGCCACTCTGTAAGGCCTTTAACGCAGCTTTGGTACCCATCATATTGGCGCCACCCTGAACTATTTTCGCCCAGGTTCCCCAAGTTCCTGAATCTTCACACGGTGTGCCACCCAATCGCTGAATGAGCGCTTGTATACTGGAAACCGCCTTTTGATGAGCTTCATGAATGGGCAATAAAGACTCCGATTCGCCGAGATCGGCATCATCTCGAAATTTATCCAACGCTTGTTGATAGGTTTCGGTAGCTGATAATTCATCTTTAAGAAATTTGTTGAGTGTATCGATGTTATGCATAGTAAAATCCTCAGGTGATGGGTTAGTAAATGTCTATCATAGTCTGATCAAGCTTAAGCGCTGACTGACTCCTCCTCTGTCGAGGAGATATCTTCTGCGTGCGCGGCTTCAAAGATCTTTTTCACTTGATCGCGTTTTTCGCTAGTGGATGTGTGAACCGAGATCAAAGCACTGCCGCCTTTTATTTTTCCTTCATAGCGTTTGGCTTCGTACTCCGGAATGCCGACACCGATTAAGGCGCCTGTCAAGCCACCTGTGGCAGCACCGACAGCCGCACCGCTCAAAGCGCCCATAATAGGTCCTGCAGCAATAAACGGGCCGAGGCCAGGAATCGCAAGACTGCCAATCCCGGCTAACCAGCCGAGTACGGCACCTGCTCCTATGCCCACCGTTCCACCAATAGCAGCGCCTTCCGGCGCTTTGGTGTGCTTTTCATGCGCAAAATCATTGGTGGTGGATTTATCGGGAAACAGCACCGATATATCATTGTTTGAAAAGCCAGAGGATTTCAGCTGATTAACAATGATCTCGGTCTGTTGGAGATTTTGGGCAATACAAAAAACGGATTTAGTCATGTTATTCTCCTGAGCCTTTAAGGCGCTTTGTTTTCAAGTTGATTATCTACCTGCTTTACACCGCGCGTGTTCTGGGCGATTTTTTGCAGTTTCTTGCTTTCAGCCACATTTTTAACGGGACCACGCAACGTCACCACCCCATTAAGGGTGATGATTTTTGCATTATGGGCATCCATTGAGAGTGACTTATCCTTAACCACCGCTTTACGAATATGGGCGGTAATTTTGATATCATTTTTGGTTTCCTTTTGATCTTCTGGGGTTAACGTCGTGTTGGCTTTGTCGCGCTCGTTGACTTCGGTATTTTCCAACGCTGAGTCGGCAGCCAAATATAGACTCGCATCGTGTTCAGCTCGAACAGCGGCGGTCGTCAGCAGTAATCCACACGTTAATGTGAATATAACGAATCCTAATCGTGTAAACATAATAAGCTCCTTCATAGTGAGTGTTTCTTTGTAAAGTGATTGAACGGTGTCCCTGCTCAATTTATGCGATTACATTAACCAATGTGTCTTCCCTATTTCTTGTCGGCCGACACCTACGGCGATGCCTAACGAAGTAACCGGGTCGCCCTGAATAGAACCGCGATAATTTTTAAGTAGTTGTTGCTCTGCATCCTGCAATTGCCCACCTATATGACTCAGCGTATCAGCCGCCTGACCTTGTATGAGTTACTTCATCAATGACGTCGTAAGCGCCTGCTCGACGGTGTTGCAAATGTATTTAGCTTGAATATTGATTCCCTTTAAAAAATTCCAACCTTAAGAGGGTATCCCAGTGTTTAATGTCCTTATTAAATTAAACGTCCTTAGATCAATTACCCCTAAAGAAAAATAGCCAAAGAATTATACAAATTCCTCCTGGTACACCGAGCATCCATAAAAGTAACGGCGGCAGTATCCTTCCTTCTACCTTGTGACTAAAAGACATAGCCTTACTGGTTAATTGTTTAATATTTTTCATGGCACTCTCCAAAATTGGATCTTTACACTATTAATAACAACTTGAATTTGCTTATGACTCGATGATCATTACCTGAGAGTCGAATTGCGATATCAAATATTCGTTTATAATGATAAGCATCCAACAGCTGTCAGTCTGTACGGTATCGAACCTTGCTCAATGGCTTTTCTACAAAATCGCCATTAGAGGTGTTTATGCTTATATGAGGGATGAGAAAAGATTACTTGATGTCGAGCATGCAGGCTATCCATTTAAGCCGTAACAGACTTCAAAAACAATGGGTTAGCGATTGGTCTTTCTATCCTCTCTTGGCAGTGGAAGCTCACAAAAAAGTACCCGCCAATCTCGCGGACATCTGGAAGATTGGCGTCAATCTATCGCTACGGCGATCTGTTACGGCTTATTAAGTAACTCTGCCATTTTCATGACTCGAACTATTTAAAACCGATTCAATAGTTATAAGCAACTGTGAAGATCAGGACTGCTAACAAGTCATAACTCATTCTATGGTGGCTTTCATACGCAGTAGTGCAATAGATCAATTAATAGATGTTACCGGATAAGTTTGCCGCGCATCTGTCGTCGCGAGGGTGTAAATAATTTCGTGTAACTGCTTATTTTTAGCATAGTAAAAGTCCTTTAGGAGGAATGAAAATGAGCAACATCATCAACGACCCGGTTTTAATTTCATCGATTCAGGATTTAGCGCGCGGCATTAAATCGTAGGCTGATTTGTCTTCGTTAACCCGAGAACTCCTCAAAATTACCGTAGAAGCTTCACTCAATGCCGAAATATCCCAAACACTCGCCGACAAGCCATCATTCAGGCAATGGTCGGAATGGCTATAGCAGTAAAACGCTAAAAGATGACCACGGCGAACAAACCCCCTAGAGCGGCTTACAATCGAGCCCAGTACTCAACTGAAAGAGTCAAAATGATGCAGTGGTGGAGTGATTACCTGGACGTCTTGAGGCTGAATCAAAACGTGGTATCGTTTCAGGTTAAGCTGGCATGAAAAAGAGCCGTTAACCAAAATAGTAAATTAGCCGAACAAACCGCGCCTAGTCCGACGGGACGAATCTAGGCAACCTTTCACCTAGTGGCGCGGTTTTCTTCTTGCAAGGCTAATTATTGAAAGGATGATTTATGACAATCGACAACTTCGATACATCACAAAATGACTATCATGATGAATATGATTTATTTTTCAGGCGCTCCAGGCCCATATTCTCACTGGGTCGCTCTTCAGGGATTGGAATAGCTATAAAGCGTTATCAGTTTTTGAGGCCGCGTCCTTGCATCTTGGCATAGACCCTCTACAGGTTGATGACTATGTTTATGGGCCTGGCGGTGGAACATTACAGAGAGGTATTTTTGCTTCAACTATCGAAGATATTACCAGAGCAGTTAATGCAGGAGTTATTAAAACAACAAATAACGAATCTGAAATTTCCGCAAATACCACAATATTAGCCGACGATGTTTTAAGTTATTTGGGCCGCGCAACATGGGTAGAGTTTGAAAATAATAACGCAACTAAAACCGAAGAAATTTCCGAATATTTAAAGACTAAGCACCTGATGCATAGTAGGAAATTAGCGATTGCTATTGATGCATGGAATGCAGTTAAACAAATTTGTATAACGGTACCAGTGTTAAACAATTAATCTCTGCGCTGAGGGCTCAGGTTTTCGGGTTCTTTATATAGGCTCCAGCTTGCAAATGGGAAGGCCATGTCATCGGTATTGAAGGTTAAGAACAGATGCATGTGGTACATATATGCGGCTAAGCTGCGACCGAAACTTAAGACATTTTTGTTCACTTCGCCGGTAATCAGCACCGAGCCCAATTGCAAAATAATTACCGCCCAGATCAGTAATCTGACCATGCCCGCAATCACTGCAAACACCAGCATAAAGAAAATCCGTTTCCAAGTGCTGATTCTTTGTAAATTTTGTTCGATTTGTTCTTGCATTTGCTATTAACCTCTGTTCATCACGTCACGTAAGTCTAATGCGGCGGCATTTGCACGCGCAATAGAATTTGCCATCGTCAGTGAGTAGTTGGCGAATAAGCCGAAGCCGTCGCCGTTGAGTACCATGGGGCTTAAGATCGGCGCCACCGCGTTTTGGAGTTCGTGGATCATGATTTCTACGGTGTTCATCGCGCGTTTGTCGAGCAGAATCGCCGAGAAGTCGTGTTTGATCGCTTGTAGGATTTCTAGCAAGGCCCAACTGGCGCCGCGTGCTTCATAGAAGATATCGTCGATTTCGAGCCAGGAGGAGGCGATTTGAACTTGAAAATCATCATCTTCTTTTCTGTTCACGGTATCTGGAGAAATGATCCCTTGATGTTTACCGACGCCGCGTTTGGTGCTGGCAGTCAAGCGCGAGCTCAAACCGCCGAGACGTTTGATCACGACTTCGACGTATTGCCATAGGTTGTCGGCGCGTGGGTAGAATTGCGATTTTTTACCGTTGGCATCCGGTTTGCTCAAGTGATTCATGTAATCATGCAAGGCTTCGATACCTTTGGCATATTCGGATTCAGTAGACGGTAGCGCCCAGGAGTTACGTTCGTAGTAGAAATAGGGCTCGGCTTTTGATAAATCCGGATCTTCAGTAGACTGTGACTGGTTGCGGGCGAAATGGTTTCTGAGTGCGGTGGTCGCATCACGCAACATCACTAATGCACCATATTCCCAACTTGGAATGTTATCGAGGAATAAGCCCGGCGGTGCGACGTCGTTAGTTAGATAGCCGCCCGGTTTATGCATCAGGACTTCGGCAATATGCGCAAGGGTATTGGTGTAAACGAAACCAATCGGCATATCTTCGACACCGGTATCTTTAGCGCGTTCAAGCGCTTCTTCCTGAACGTTAAAGGTATTCGGTTCGCGTCCCCACCAAGCGCCTAAAATCAATAATATAAATAAAACAATGCCAAGGAATACGCCAAAACCCCATACAATGCCCTTGGATTTTGATTCATCTGTAAATTCGTCTACTGCCATTTCCTAAATCCTGTATAGATGATGAGCTTGATAAACAGCGCTGTATTTTAATTGCATCCAAGTCATGAAACCGGGGCTAACTTATTAAAGATAAAGACACTGCATATTAACAGATTTTGAACTAATTTGCCCAATGGCATGCGATTCATTCTCTGGTTTGGGTGATCGAACTGGGTATCGCCATGGGGAAAAGGTGTTGTAAATTTGTGTTGTTAATCAGTGCTATTAGACTTTTTTTTGGCCCGCGGATGTGCTTGATCATAAACGCTGGCGAGATGCTGAAAATCCAGGTGCGTATAGATTTGAGTGGTGCCGATATTGCTGTGTCCGAGTAATTCTTGAACCGCTCTGAGGTCCTGGCTCGATTCGAGCAAATGACTCGCAAATGAGTGTCTTAGCATGTGTGGGTGCACATGTTCAGTCAAGCCTTTCTTCTTGCACCAATGTTCCAGGCGAAGTTCAATGCTGCGTTGAGTCAGACGTTTGCCATGCTTCGATGTAAATAGGGCTAGCTCATCGCTTGCGGCAATACGGTGCGCAAGCCAGTTTTTGATTGCCAGAATCGCCTTGCTGCCGATCGGTAAAAACCGGGATTTATTACCCTTGCCGTGACGAACGATCAAGGATTGTTCATGCAGATCGACATCATTCAAATCGAGTCCGTTGAGTTCGCTAAGCCGTAAACCCGAGGAGTAAAATAATTCAAACATCGCCACATCGCGCAGTTCGAGAATCGAATCGGTTCCGGCTTCCAAGAGTCCGGTAATTTGATCAACATCAAGGGTTTTCGGGAGTTTCCGGCTTTGTTTGGGGGCTCGGACTAAGGTGGCAGGGTTAATCGAAACTAATTGCTTTTTCAATAAGAATTTATAGAAACTCCGCATTGCCGATAATTCTCGTTGTAAGCTTCGCCCTTCCATGCCTTGACGGTGGCGCTTGGCAATATAGGCGCGAATATGGCTAACTTGGACTGCATCCCAGTGCGGTAATTTATTGTCGTCGCAAAAGTCGGTAAAGCAATTAAGATCATGCTGGTAGGCCGCTAGCGTATGCTCGGAAACGCGGCGTTCAACTTGGAGTTGTAGGCTATAATCCTCAAGTTGTTGCAGCGCCTGTTGGTCCATGTTGATCTCGCTATAACAGTGAAATAAGGCGGGTTCCGACTATTTCACTGATTTGGGTTAGAAATAAACTGCCCATACTGTAGTGGAAACGGGTTTCTTCGCGGCTGCCAATTGCCAGAATTGCACTGATATGCGTGTAGGATAAGGGGATGATTGCGCACGATTTTACGTCCGCAGCATCTTCACCAAACAGGAAGCGGGCTTGCGGTAGCGTGGGGCGGCCGCATTTGGGTTGGCTGGTGCTGAGAATATTTTCAAAATGTTGTAAGCCTTCGTCGTCCGGTAATACGAATAAATTTGTCAGCCCTGATTCATGGGGTAGCTGTTGGATGATGCGAATGGCAATAAAATCGGTGCCGAAACATTCGGCCAGCGCAAATTCAAGATTGGCAATCACTTGATCGAGCGTATCGGCTTCAAGCAATGCGAGCGTCAATTGATGTAGGCGATTAAACGAGGTGTCGTTTTCGCGCGCAATGTCGATTAAGGCTTGCAATTGATTTTCAAGTTCGCGGTGTTTGCTGCGAAATAATTCCAATTGTTTCGAAATCAGCGAGATTGCATTGCCGCTCGGATGCGGGATATGCATGGCTTCGAGTAAATCGAGATGTTCGTGGAAAAATTCCGGATGTTGGCGTAAGTAATCGGCTACCTGTTGTGCTTGTTCCGATACATTATTATCTAGTTCAGTCATAGTTCTAGTTGTCCATCAAAAACCGATGTGGCAGGACCCATCATTAAGATTGGTTGATTTCGGCCATGCCATTCAATAGTCAGGCTGCCGCCGGGGAGTTCGACCTTAACGTGAGAGTCCAGCAAGCCTTGTTCGATACCGATGACTGCGGCAGCACACGCACCGCTGCCGCACGCTCTGGTTTCGCCTGCGCCGCGTTCAAAGACGCGCAGTTTAATATGTTGTCGGTCGACAATTTGCATAAAGCCGACATTAACCCGTTCAGGGAAAAGCGGGTGAGATTCGATAATGGCGCCAATTTCATTGACTGGCGCATTCCGGATATCGACAACCTGCAAGACGGCATGCGGGTTGCCTAAGCTAACTGCACCAAAGCGCCATTCTTGGTTATTGATTTCGACCGAATACATTAAGCTTTCATGTTCAGCCAACAACGGAATTTCAGCCGGCGCATGGAAAGGAATGCCCATATTGACCGTAATGTGACCGTTAGCGTCGCAGCACAGCAATAATTGACGCGCGTTGGTATCGACCAGAATTTCGCGTTTTTCGGTTAAGTGTTTATCGAGCACGAAACGCGCAAAACAACGCGCACCGTTACCGCATTGAGACACTTCGCTGCCATCGGCGTTGAAAATGCGGTATTTAAAATCGGCGTTGCTGCCGGGTGCGGGTTGTTCGACCAGCAAGAGTTGGTCGCAACCGACGCCGATATGGCGGTCCGCAATGAAGCTGATTTGCTCGGGGCTCAGATTAATATGTTGGTGAATCGTATCGATCACCACAAAATCATTGCCCAAGCCATGCATTTTTGTGAAATTAATCATAAAGTGGTTTTAAGGCAGCAGTTGCTCGCCATTCCAAAGGTCGTTAAGCGTTTCACGGACTCGGATCACATAAGTCTCAGCCCCGTCGACCATGATTTCAGCTGCGCGGGGTCTGGAATTGTAATTTGAACTCATGCTGAAACCATAAGCGCCTGCTGATCGAATCGCCAGCAAATCGCCAGGAGTTAGTTGCATATCACGTTGCTTGCCTAGAAAATCGCCAGTTTCACAAACCGGACCAACAATATCCCAAGTCATTTCGGCGGTGTCGCTAGCTTGGTTAAGCGGAATAATTTCCTGCCAAGCGTTGTACAGGGCCGGGCGCATCAAGTCGTTCATCGCGGCATCGACAATTGCAAAGTTTTTGTTGGGCGTCGGTTTTAAATATTCGACTTGGGTGACCAGAATACCCGCATTGCCGACGATCGCGCGTCCAGGTTCGAGCATGATTTCGAGCTTCGGATTATCGAGTCGTTTTAGGATGGCTTGGACATATTCCGCAGGTTCCGGCGGTTGCTCTTGGTTGTAGCGAATGCCTAAGCCGCCGCCCAGATCCAGATGATGTAGCTCGATGCCTTGAGCTTTCAATAGCTCGACGATATTGAGTACGCGCTCCAAAGCATCCAGAAACGGACGCGTTTCGGTCAATTGCGAACCGATATGGCAGTCGATGCCGACGATCTTGATATTCGGCATCTGCATGGCGCGCTGATATTCGCTCAGCGCTGATTCAAAATCGATTCCGAATTTATTTTCTTTCAGACCGGTGGAAATATAGGGATGAGTTTTGGCATCAACATCCGGATTCACTCGAAATGAAATCGGCGCAATCATCTTGAGTTCGCCAGCTATTGTGTTGATTCGATCAAGCTCGCCGCTGACTTCGACATTAAAGCAGCGAATGCCGATCTGAAGCGCGGCCTTGATTTCATCAGCGCGTTTGCCGACGCCTGAAAAGACAATCTTTTGCGGATCACCACCAGCTTTTAAAACGCGCTGTAATTCACCAAGCGAAACGATATCAAAGCCCGAGCCTAGGCGCGCCAAAATATTCAGAATGGCGATATTGGAATTGGCTTTCACCGCATAGCAAATCAGATGCGGGTGGGCGCCAAAGGCGTTATTGAAGGCATGCCAATGCCGTTCGAGTGTCGCTTTCGAGTAAATGTAACAAGGGGTACCGTATTGCTGGGCAATAGTTTGCACCGGCAACTCCTCAGCGAAGAGTTGCCGGTCACGATAATTGAAATAATCCATAGTGTTATTTATGTCTTTCCGAAGGAGGAGGGTTGTCGGGCATATAGAGGGGGCCAATTTGACCACAGCCGATCAATAGTAGACCGAGCAACAATATTATAAGAGAACGATTAGGCGTCATGGGATTTAGGCAAAGTGCAAAATTTTAAAGATGATATTGTGGACTAAAAGTGTGTACGGCTTCAACCATTGCCGCGACATGCTCCGGATTCATATCGGGCATAATGCCGTGACCCAGGTTGAAAACATGGCCGGAACCCTGGCCGAAACCGCGCAAAATATTTTGGACTTTTTCGGCGATGACTTCAGGTTTGGCATAAAGTACTGCTGGGTCTAAATTGCCTTGTAACGCGACACTTGCGCCAACACGTTGGCGAGCGGTGTGAATATCGGTTTGCCAATCTAAGCCTAAGGCATCATAGCCGCTGGCGGCCATTTCTTCTAGCCAAAGTCCACCACCTTTGCTGAATAAAATAGTCGGAATCTGTTGGCCATCTTGTTGGGTATTAAGCAGGGCTCTGACTTTTTGGGCGTAGCGTAAGGAGAATTCCAGATAGTCATCGGTGCTTAGAATGCCGCCCCAGGTATCGAACACCATTACTGCTTGGGCGCCTGCGGCGATCTGGGCGTTCAGGTAGCTGGCAACCGATTGTGTCAGTTTATCGAGCAGTTCATGCATTAACTGTGGTTGTTCATACATCAAGGCCTTGACCTTGGAGAAACTTTTGCTGCTGCCGCCTTCGACCATGTAAGTAGCTAAAGTCCAGGGACTACCTGAAAAGCCGATCAGCGGCACCCGGCCATTCAATTCACGTCTAATTAAACGCACTGCATCAATTACGTAGCGCAATTCAACTTCAGGATCCGGAATGACGAGTTGATGAATATCTTCGGCGCGAGTAATGGGTTTGTCGAATTTGGGGCCTTCGCCCTCCGTAAAGGTCAGCCCAAGTCCCATTGCATCAGGAATCGTTAAAATATCCGAAAATAAAATTGCGGCATCGAATCGATAGCGTTCCAGAGGCTGCAAGGTGACTTCGCAGGCCAATTCTGGCGACGTGCATAGGTTCATGAAGCTGCCGGCCTTTTCGCGGACGCGGCGATATTCAGGCAGATAACGACCCGCCTGACGCATCATCCAGATTGGAGTGCGGGTAACGGGTTGTTTTAAAAGCGTTCTGATGAATGTATCGTTAATTAGATTTTGCATAACGTCTATGGGCTATTTAAAAAATATAAGGGATTTGGGCGGTAAGTTGAATCAGGAAATGGCGCACGGAATAATATTGCGGTATATACTTGAGCACTCTGATTTGTTAACAATCATTTTCCTTATGTCCAAAAATTACTCGTCATTTAAGCCGATGCTAACCTCCGCCAATAGGGTCCTGGGGCCGTTTGCGAATCAACTTGAAAAACAGGCACAATTGCTAGCGTTGGTTAAATCAGTTCTGCCTTCGGACTTAGTGAATTACGCCCAGTATTGTGTTATTTCAGATCAGAAAGTATTAATCTACACTGATAGTGCGGTGTGGGCGAGCCAGCTGCGTTTTTACACTCGTGCAATGTTTGAGCTGATCAAAAGCCATAGCGCTTCCGTGAGGTATATCGAGCAGGTGCAAATACGCATCTTACCGTCAATGCCCGATCAGGCATCCAGCCCGAACAAGGCTATTGTGCCTTCGGCCAAAACAACCAGTGAGATTCGCAAGGACATACTCGGAGATTCTGAAGATCCACTTTATCAGGCGCTCAGTCGTTTATGTTCGACGCTGGAAAATCTGGTTGAGAAATGACTAATTCCTTCTCGTTACGAGGGGATTGGTGATTGGGCGGCGCGCATAAATGAAATAGGGGCGTCGGCTTCGTTGTCGAAATCGACCATTTCCCAAGCGTCGGTTTCATTTAATAAGGTACGCAGTAATTTATTATTCAGCGCGTGACCGGATTTATGGCCGACGAACTCGCCAATCAGGCTGTAGCCGAGTAAATATAAATCGCCGATCGCATCAAGAATTTTATGTTTTACAAATTCGTCAGCGTAGCGCAAGCCATCTTCATTCAGAATTTTATTGTCATCGACGACAATCGCATTATCCATACTGCCGCCGAGGGCGAGATTATTGCTTCTGAGCATTTCGATATCTTTCATGAAGCCGAAAGTACGCGCACGGCTCACTTCTTTTACAAAGGTAGTCGAGGAGAAATCCATCGTTGCAGTTTTTAAATGGTCTTCAAACGCCGGATGTTCAAAATCGATGGTAAATGTAACCTTGAAACCATTGAACGGTTCGAAAGCGGCCCATTTATCACCATCTTCAACGCGAACACTACGTTTAATGCGTAAGTATTTTTTCGGGCTATCTTGTTCAACCACACCCGCTGATTGTAATAAGAATACAAAAGGTCCGGCGCTGCCGTCCATTATTGGCACTTCGGCAGAGGTTACATCAATTAAGGCATTATCAATACCCAGGCCGGCAAATGCGGACAATAGGTGTTCAACCGTAGAAATTTTGATATTGCCTTGCATCAAGGTTGTTGATAGTGTCGTTTCACCGACATTTTCAGGAATGGCCGCAATGACGACCGGTTCATTTAAATCGACTCTGCGAAATCTAATACCGGTATTGGGCTCAGAAGGGCGTAGTGTTAAATAGACTTTTTCACCGGTATGTAAACCGATCCCTGTGGCTCTGATGGTATTTTTTAATGTTCGCTGTTTAATCATAACTAAAATCGATAAGGTAACCCATTACAGCCGAGAATTCTAACATAAACGAGAAAAATGCGAGTGATTAAGTCTAATTTTGAGATTTGAATGCTTGGTGAGCTGGATTAATTTCTGGTTGGGTAGGTTGTTAAGCTGTTTGTGAACTTAACTCTTAGAGTTGCAGAAATGGGGTAGCGGGATAAAAATATTGTTTGGAAACTGAGTGGCCGAGGAGTTGGGATAAAAATTATCTGCCAGAGCGGCTTGGTTTCTTCGAAGCTTTAAAGAGGCTTTACGCGCTTGGTAAATAAGCGAGTTCATTCACTGGCATTGCTTATCATCTAGCCGATCAGAATAAATTTATTAAAGGCAGATATAGAAGAAGGGGGTAAAATTTGACTGATTTTATATTGGGGTGAACGACGGGGCTCGAACCCGCGACAACCGGAATCACAATCATAAAATTTAACCACACATTCATTGATAATCAATCACTTGTTAGTTGTCGCTATCAAAACTTGTTGTTGATTCTACTACACTTCATGACATTATCCACTACTGTGTAGTGACAAATTTACTACACCATCAAAACAACTGATTCTCCCAAATTGACTCACTCTGAGGGGTCTTATGACTCTCCCCTCAGAAAAATTGAAGCTGGAAAAACTCCCCCTGCCTTCACTCCCCCCCCCCTTAAAATCAATCTTAGTGGGGGAAGGGGCAGAAGGGGAAGGATTTGGGGAAAGGAAATTAGAGAATTCCCCAAGCCCCAAGATTGAAGCCATAGTTAGTGAACAGTTGTTGTTACCTTGACACCATTAAGTATGATCTCCCCATCATTAAGTTCCTGAGCAATCACTGTAATTAGGTGATCAGTCAACAGTAATCAGGACAAAAAATTAAGCGACTTTTCTATATGTTTCAAAATTCGCTGGCGACATTGAGTCATTAGCAGAATGTCGACGTAAGCGGTTATAAAAGACTTCGATATATTCAAAGATAGAACTCCGAGCCTGTTCTCTTGTTTGATAGCGTTCGTGATAAATTAATTCAGTTTTAAGCGTGTGAAAAAAACTCTCTGCCACCGCGTTATCCCAGCAATCGCCTTTTCGACTCATGCTTTGTTGAATTTTATGTGTTTTAAGCAAAGAACGATGGGTTTTTGAAGCGTATTGGTTGCCGCGATCAGTATGCCAAATCAATCCTTTCGGGGGCTTACGTTGCCAGATTGCCATTCTCAACGCATCATTGACCAGCGGTGCCCGCATATTATCAGCCATCGACCAACCAACAATTTTACGTGAGTACAAATCAATCACGGTTGCCAAATAAAACCAACCTTCGTTAGTCCAAATGTAAGTGATATCGCCGACCCAGACAGTATTGGGCTTATCGACTTTAAACTCACCGTTCGCTCAAATTAACCCAAGAATCGTAGAATTATGGCAAGCTATCAGCATTTACCATAGAAACCTCAATCAACATTACCAGAACCGAACGGGTAGACGATATTCCACTGTTGCTCGCGCAGATGGAAAAAATGAAAATAGCGGAATTGCTGGACAAGTACTTTCCCATGCATGGAAATTGGCAGGGACTGAGCCCCGGTCAAATTGTGACGGGTTGGCTGGCTTATATCTTGAGTGAAGGTGACCACCGTCTAAACTGCGTACAAGGCTGGGTATCCAGCCTGCTTTGATCAGTCAACAGTAATCATGACAAAAAGTTAAGCGACTTCTATAAGTAAAACAAGGGTATTGTGTTACTTAGTAATACCGATCTAATGAGTTAAAACAGGTTCAACATGGAGTTTAACGCCTAGAGCCTTGCAAACCTTAGCGATGGTATCAAAACGAGGCTTAGAATTAGGACGTAATGCCTTAGCAATATCGATTTCTTGTGTTGATTTATCTCCGCCCCCGATCATAAGAACTAATGCCTCCCCGCGCTGGCTGTATGTAATACATTCGCCAACCTAGGCCGAAATGTTCGCGCATCTCAAACACGCCACCACCTACAGGCTTAACGTCACCAAGATTACCAAGAGTGCGAGCTTTTTATTTAGCCTGCCTCCGGCGCGCCTTTAATTTTAATGTGTCTCATAAAGTCTAGTTTGTGAGAGACTTTTTTACCGACGACAGAGCTCTAAGACTTAATAATAACCTGAGTTCGGGATAAGACTAGCTCAGAAGTAGTGGCAAATCATTTCCCCTGATATTGAGGGACGGCCGTTTTTCTTGATAGGAATAAGCAAGCAGGCCAGCCACAACATTGATCATACAGTTGGACAAAGAGCGATGGCGCGAATGCTCAATTTGGGAAATATTTTTGAGTTGGTCATTAATAGTTTCAATAATGCTACGTTTTCTGAGCAAAATTTTATCGAATAGGGCGATGACTTTGGGCTTCATATTTTTCTTGAATTTGGTGATCAATTCAACATCGTCGATGGCCAAGAGTTCTGTGAGTTTTTTTGAAATGTAACCCTTATCGCCAAAGAGCTTGCCAACAAATTCCTTGGTCATTTTGGGCACGGGTACCCGGTCATCTACATTGCCCCGTGTGATTGAAAATGAAAGGATTTCTCCACAATCATCCACCATCAAATGAAGTTTAAAACCATAAAACCAACCCGTTGACGACTTACTACGCCCAGCCACATCCTTAAAGGTTTTATGGCGCGGTATACGGATGTTTTTACAAATGCATAAAGATGTCGAATCGATAAATGCAATGCCTTTTCCTTTACCGCAACGATACTGCATAAATGCGGCAATGGATATCAGAACATCCGCCATGATTTCAACGAATCGATTGTAGCTTGGCAAGCCAGGAAATTCTGCCCTCCAGAACTTTAGGGCATGTCTCAGGTAAAACCATTTGAACGTCCGGTAACCAGAAATGTGAAAACACACTATCAGCGTAATGATTTCACTCTCACAAATTGAACGCGCCCTGACCCGTGATTTCGTTTCTTTATCCGATTCCAACTGTATTTTCTCCCAAATCGGGATGAACTCTTGGCAAAAATCGTCCGCATCACAAAATATTTGTGTTACATTCATTTTCGGTAGCCCTTTTAAGATGGTAAATATTTTTATAACAGCTTATATTCTTTCATGTTTTAAAGGGTTACCCTATCTTTCTTATCCCGAACTCAGGTTAATAATAAAGTACCTCGGTACAAAATACAGTGGGTGTGACAATACGGGTGCGACCAATACAACCTCTTTGCAGCAACCCTGCTCGCCGATCGCCTGTTACCAAATAGTCAGCGTTACCTGCCAAAGACATGGCTAATAAAAATGCGTCATTTGGATCATCAGCTTCAATATCCACGGTCAAATGCTCTAGCACTATGGCACGTTGTAAATTATTCACCATGACTCCGACTTTAGCGGGTTGGAGTACCGTTTGTAATTTTGGATACCGACTGGCTCTGCGTATTTCATCGAGTTGAATTTTAGATGTGACCACTTCAAACCTTGCCAAGCGCCATGCTTTATAGATTGGCGGATTCAACTCCGAAGTGCAATCCTAGTTGTCATGCGGCCTTCGGCAAAGATTCTGCAAAAAAGACTGAATGAGGTGTTTTATAGTTAAGGCTTTTCCGTGGTCGATGGTTAAGTTTTTTCATCACCTCCTCGACATCCT
>CANNKG010000063.1 GCA_947505105.1 Methylococcaceae bacterium
GATCTCCTGAATGAGAGTTTGGGAGAAGTCAGCAGAAGCTGTAGTAGCGAAGAAAGTCTGGAAACAGACTGGAGCGAAGGGCTGAAGGAACCGAGATACGACGAAAAGACTTCTGTGAACACACGAGTAGTCACTTGAAACATGACGGAGCAGCCGCGAGCGGCAAGCTACCCGATTGCCGAGCTTGGCTAGGCTTGGTGGAGTCCAAGAGTTAGCAAAACCGGAAGTGGCGAGTGCAGTAACAGGGCGTTGACAGCGTAAGATGTATCGACAAGGAGCAAAACCTTGGATGGCAATAGCCATTGGTTCCAACCGCCGGATGCGGAAAATCGCATGTCCGGTGGTGTGGCAGAGGTGACGGGCGCAATCCCGTCACCCCGAGCCGATCAGTACTTATTTTGTAACGACTAGCCGGATACCCTTGGCGGTCACGTTTAGCTGGGTTTGATGGATTTCAAACATTGGCGAAACGGGAGGTGGCGAGTGCAGTAACTGGACGTCAACCACAAAGATGTATCGACATGGATTAAAACCTTGAGCGGTTAAGTTATTGATTCCAGCCACCAGATGCGGAAAACTGCATTACATCTGGTGAGGGAAAAGTGACGGGCGCAATCCAGTCCTCCCAAGTCGATTGCGGTTGCCGAATCAAAGATATCGTATTTCTGCTTGTATCCAACGCTCCCTATCTTGCAGCGGAGGGAGAATTTCATCAGCATTGAATGCTCCACTTCTCCCAAAGATGCGTAATTCAGAGTTTTTTAAACAGTCGGTAATTGCAAGACCAAAGTCTTCGATGAACGATAATTGATGAAGGTTTGGATCAGGATCAATAACAGCATCAGCGGACGAACCCGCCTCAACGTAAGTATTCCCTGACCATGAAGAAGGAAATATGGATTCTAAGTTTTTAAATAATTCATCAGGAGTAACAGAAAAACCTGCATCGAAATTACCAATCTTTGGCCCTGTATCGCTATCGCCAGCGGTGCCGTAGGCCATTATAATTAAGTCCTCGTTGTCTCTCAAAGACGGAATTACATCCCTGAATGCGCAATATATTCCTCCCAGCGCCTCGGATCCATAGTGCCCTACTGCGATCTCAGCATGATGCATCACATCATGGTCGTTATCGGATATAACGCAAATTATCATATGATTGATCCTCTTGGGTTAAATTGAAGATAAGAGTTGTGGTATGTGAATGACGGATGATGTGGAAGCGACGTACTCATACATCCCGACAAACATACCATTACTTGCGCGTATATATCTGAACGAGTTAAATTTTATCGAATCGTCGCTTGTGATTTGAAATGGATCTGGAGCTTCTTTTAGTATATATATCGGATTAGGCTCGGTCATTATTATACAAGCCAAATGTACTTCAATATTTACTTTGCATTCAAAATCTTTGAAATAGGTCATGTCAGATACAACCCACTGAGAAGAAAGTCTTTGTGTTTGGGTGCCTAACCTTGACTGGTCACTGAATCCTTTAACATTAAGGAATCGTGTAAAAGGCATAAGGTATTTTATCCTATCAAAGTTAATGACATCATCACTGAAATCAAACCTGTTTATAGTGCTATCGTATCTCCCGTCAAATGGCGAATTTTGAAAATAATGCCATCTCACTGAATTCAGTGTTGGCTGTTCTTGAGTAATAGAAAAATCCTTCACCTGGCATGATTGCGATGTGCCCATTGTCAAGCCAGCTGTAGGATAATAAGCAAAGAAACCTATGTTTCCACCAATTGTAATTGAATACACTGTTTCTGCATTTTGGTTTTGCGGTTGAGCTATCAGCATTTGTACGGCTTTTTCACCTTTTTGAATGGTATGTTCGACACTTATCCTGCTAATTCCCCATCCACTGCATCGAACTCCTCTCCCTCCAATATCATGGCCATTGACGGATACGTTTGAGTTTATGTTGAAAGAGCCAGTTTTTTGATCTTTGTATGGTCCGTATATAAAATCATCGAAATGGTTCAGATACACTGTTGATGCTGGAAGTTCAATACCCTCCCACATAATAGGAGGAATATTAATGCTAGTAACTGGGGCTATTATTGTGCCGCTGGTTGAATTTTGAATTATCATTTTTAGTCCTCAAATGTCTGGAATCTTGCATGCTGCATATTTGATGGATATAGCCAAGGTAGGCAACAATGCGCTACCCACCGGGCTTTCCAAATACGGGTGTAACGGAGCCTGGGTTATCCAATATGTCACTCCGTTTAATTCAGTCTTGTCTAAAAAGCACGAACGGCACGCACCGAAGTCAGACTCTCCTTAAATACATGGCCCTGGGCGCCGGTGGCGAAGTCCTGAATCATCACAAAATCGTCATTGTCCGGTGTGGAACTCCAGTAAACCTTATTGGAAAAACTACCAACATTTGCTGCTCCTTGCCCAATATTTTGATACATTAAATTCAATTCCAGTTTGCTAGGTAAACGCCAATCGACTCTATGAGCATCGGCTTCTTGAAAAGCTATAGACCAAGATCCTTCTGAATCATCAGCTCCCCATGCCTCTAAGCCATGCAAGCCTGAATTATCGACATAAAATACTTTAGTAGACCCGCCTGATGGCCCTGTACTGCCGATTGTATAAGTGGTACAGGGCGCCCATTGCGGGATATGGTTGCAAAAATACAGCGATGGATTTGTATTTGAACCACCATAAGCGGGTACTTTCTCCCATTTTAAGTTTGTACTATCCCAATACAGCATATCGCCCGCTGTCGTGCCATTAGCAGGCATTACGCTTTTCACAAAAGCGGTGGTGGCGACTGTGGTGGAATTATCAGAAGCTGCGGGTGTCGGTGCCGCAGGCGTTCCGGTAAAAGTGGGACTAGCCAGCGGCGCTTTTAAAGCCAATGCGTTTTGCGTTGCGGTACTCAGGGGTTTACTAAGATCGCTGGTATTGTCGAGATTATTTAAATCGCTGAAATTAGTTTTAGTTAAGCTTATTGCCCCGTTAACTTGAGTGACGCCATTCACAGATGTAGTCAAGCCATTGGCCCCTGCCTGTCCTTGTGGTCCCTGTTGACCTGCTGATCCCTGACTACCGGGTGCACCGGGACTACCTTGCTCGCCCGTTTCACCTTTTGCACCGGTAGCGCCCGTTGCACCGACCCGCAGGACGCCGGGGCTGGTCCAGCCTGAAGCGCCTTTGGGGCCATATAAAATTTTACTGCTGGTATCCAGCCATAAATCGCCCAGATTGCCATCGCTTGCGGTCGGGCCGGTGGGGCCGTTTAAGACGGCACTACCTGCAGCCCCTGTGGCCCCAGTCGCGCCCGTAGGGCCAGCGACTCCTTGAAGTCCTGTTATCCCCTGCGGACCGGCTACGCCTTGAGCTCCCGCTAAACCCTGTGGCCCCGCTACGCCTGGAAGGCCCTGGATGCCCATTGGGCCTTCCGCGCCTGCCGGTCCCTGAGGGCTCATTGGACCCGTTGCACCGGTATCGCCTTTGGGTCCTGCGGCTCCGGTTGCACCGGTCGCGCCTATGCCAGCGGTATTCGCACTTTGTACGCTAATCACCGCGTTGACGTTATAGGGCCCTGCAAAAGAGTTGGACGTTAACACACCGTAATAGCCGGAGGCATTTAATACCGTCAGGGTGAATATCTGCGAACTTGCGTCAAAACTTAACGTGGCATCCGCTAACGGAAAATTGTCGGTTAAGGGTGTATAGCCATTACTTAAGAGCGTAAACGGCCCCCCGTTAGCGGCATTCGATTGCTGCAAGGACAATTGGGCAAGGTTATGCACGGCATCGGGGAACGGAAAACCGGCCGGAATATCCACCTTTACCCGATCTAAAATTAACAGGTGGGTGGCGTAGGAATAACTGCCGGCTTGCGTGCTGTTGATCGATGAACACGGCAGGATAGCCGCGCTGAGGAGTTTTACAGTGAACTTAGGGTAGTGATTTGTTTTCATAATGCATTCCCTGTTCTTAATAAGTGATGGGTATTCTTTTCCGGTCGATAGGGCTTAGGTCCGCATTGGCGCGGAAACTCTAGCAACCTGTGGTTGACAATTCAGGGAATACTGGCAGTTTTAGGTTCAATTTAACAGGTACAAATGTACCGATTTTCATCGGTACAGAGTACTTATTTTTCGGTACATTTATCCCAGTCGCGGGAGTGGTCCGGAGATTTGCAAAAGCCCAGGCAGTCGGCTTTAAGGGCTAATTCAACTTTGCTTTTGACGTGGAGTTTTTCATAGACGACTGAAAGCCTGTTTCGAACGGTTTGTTCGCTTATGAATAATCGTGTGGAGATGGCTTTGATGGACAGACCTTGGGAGGCTAAACAGGCGAGGCTGCATTCTTTGTGGTTTAGCAATGGGGGTGCTATTGGATAAGCAGGGAAACACTCATGGGTTTGCCAAAGTAATTTGGTAAGCTCATTACTGAACCAGACTTCGCCATTATGAATGGCTAAAATAGCTTTGAGCAGTAATTGAACAGTTTGACTCTTGGATACTATTCCTGAGACACCCATAGAAATCACCTGCAAATGAAATTCTTCATCGTTTTCGGATGAAAAGGCAAGTATCTTAACGTCGGGGCAAGCTAGTAATAGTTTGGGAATTTGTTCAATACAATGACCCACATCTAAAGCTAAGTCTAAAAGAATAACATCAGGTGATTGCTGGATAGCTTGGTTGTACGCAGCTTCGAAGCAATCCACTTCTCCTAGAATTTGGATCGCAGGTTGTGTTTCTATTACACTGCGCAAGCCCAAACGAATAATTTCGAGACGTTCTGCAATTAATAGTCGGATGATGGGTTGGTTTTGCAACTTATTAGATGTCCATTTTAAGGCTGGGTTGAAATGTGAGTTGAATTAAACTATTAGATTTTAGGGATATCTAAGCATAAATATACCATTGTACAAAATTGCTATATTCACACTTCCCATTCTCCCTCTTGGCAGTACCGTAGCCTGGATGAAATCCAGGCATGACGGTAATGTCAAACCATGGATTCCGCAGAGTCCTATCTAGGCTAACTTGCCAGTCACACCGCTAATCGGACCTACGTGGGCTGCGATGGGTATTGGTTAACATTCATGATTTCTGCACATTTTATTCAATATTTCTTCACATTGTATCGATAGCATATTTACCTGTACAGATTTAAACCAGCATTTTAAGTTAATTGAAATTCAATGAATTAGCGAATAATACAATGGTGGATTTGATTTGTATAAATACTTAGTAGCATAGCTTTTATCTCACACAATTATTCATCGCTTGGATGAGTTTGGATGCTGGCGCTTAAAGAGCGAAAGCATCGAGTAATCGTGATTCTTGAATATTGAAAACTTTCTATCTAAGTTTAACTACTTTTCCTTTCCTTAGCGTGGGCTTGGATTATTCTAACCAATAAAGAATAGGTTTTTTACCATGAAACATTTACGTTCCGTTTTACTTTTAGCATCATCAGTAATATTTCACTGTTCAGGGCTACAGGCATATGCTGCGGATAGTGCTACGATAGCCAGCTCGCTTGCGTTTAATAGTTCAAAATGGAATTATGACGCAACTAACGATGTGTATTGGCAAATTGGCATCAACTATGTGGCCAAACCTGAATCCACAACGTATGAATCATTAGGGATTTATGTGCCAGGTGCTTATTTAACAGCAAAAGCCAATGGAGATGGTACATATACCGGCACTCTTAATGGCACGGCCACCGTCAATGGATATACCGCGAAAACAGCGCCCATCGTTATTCCCGTTAATACTGCAGGCTATACTCAAGTTGCCGCACCCACTAACTATAGTTATAGCAGTGAAATGTCCAGCTATATGAAAGCGGGTTTTATTTATGTGAATCCTGGCTTGCGCGGTAAACAAAATGGTTACAACAGTAGCGGTGCGTTCATTTATAGTGGGGGTGCGCCTTGGGGGGTAACGGACTTAAAAGCGGTGGTTCGTTTTCTGCGCTACAATAAAACTAGTGTGCCTGGAGATAATGCCAGTATCTTTGTGTTCGGTATGAGCGGCGGCGGCGCGCAAACTGCGATTATGGCGTCTTCAGGGGACAGTGTGCTGTATACACCCTATTTGAATTCCATCGGTGCGGCAATGACGGGCTCTGACGGTGTAACCCTCAGCGACGCGGTGAAAGGTGCCGTGGCATGGTGTCCGATCACTAGCTTAGATTATGCCAATGAGGCTTATGAATGGAATATGGGACAATATGCATCTTCTGACACACGGGCAGATGGTACGTTTACTGCGGCGTTGTCTAAAGATTTGGCAAAGTCTTTTGCGACTTACATTAATGCATTAGGTTTAAAAGATGGTAGCGGCAATCTATTAACATTGAATGCCTCCAACACGGGTATTTATGCGGCAGGTAGTTATTATGATTATCTGATCAAGACGGTAGAGCAGTCTTTAAATAATTTCCTTGTCGATACCACTTTTCCTTATACACCTTCACCAAACTTAAGCGGTCAAGGCGGGATTCCTAATGGTACGCCCCCTAGGAGCCTGTCCGAGAACACGACTATTAAACAAGTCGACGTGAAGTTATCGGGAGAACTTAAAATTTTTCCGGCAATTCGGTTTCAAGTTGGCGTGATTTAATGCAATTTAGACGCTACGACCTGCTATTTCGAGTGTTTTTTCCTCATATTGTTGGCTGAGTGGCGCTATTTCCAAATTCCGGACGGATTAATCCCGTCAAAATGGCCTTAGCGATTTTTTTGAAGTTATGGGTGGCACAAACGATTGAAAATTCTCCGGCGACTTTGTCTTTACCTCGGACGCTGAAGTTTCGGAAACCACTGTTTTTGATCTGTCCAAACACTGGCTCGACGATGATTTTACGTTGCTTATAAATAGCTTTGGCGGCGAGTCGCTGCATTTTGCGGTTCATGTCTTGGCGCAAAGACTCTTTGTCGTCGGTGTTGATAGTGCGGGCCTGACCTTTTTCGGATTGGCAGCAGCGCGGTTTGAAGGGGCACTCGGCGCATGCTTCGGCACGGCCCTGGTAGACCCGGCTGCCGTCTTTGGATTGACTGATTTGGGTTAAGATTTGTCCGCCGGGACAGGTAAAGGTATTGGTGGCTTCATCGTAGATGAAGTCGGCCTTGACCAGTTTGCGTTCCGAATCCTCCAGCGGAGTTTTATGGTTTTTTTCGCCTTTGTCGGTGGCGATGTAGGCGTCCACCTCGGCTTGTGCAAAAGCTTGCAAATTGTTGGCCGAGAAATAGCCGTTATCCGCGCTGATTTTCTCGGGTAGTTGTCCTGCGCTGTCTTGCAGCGCTTGCAGGGCCGGTTCGACGTCTTGTTTGTCGTTGGCGTGCTGGCTTATGTGCTGGCCGACGATGATTTGATGATCGGCATCGACACTAATTTGCCCGTTATAGCTGTAGTCGAACTGACCGTTCTTGCCCATGATGCGCGCTTCGGTATCGGCAAAACTGATTTGCTTGCGGTCTTCGATGGCTTTGCCGGGATTGAGCAGGGCTTCGCGTGCTTCGAGGGCCTGTTTGGCGGCTTGGATTTTAGCCAACCGATCTTGCTTAAATTGCAAGTCTTCCGGAATTTCATAGCCGGTTTTGTCGCGATAGGCCTGGTCTTCTTCCTTGTCGCAACGGCTGGCTTGTTCGATCAAGGCATCGATTTCAGCGCACAGCGCTTGTTCCTTTTCCTTGAGGCGGCCATAGCTCATTGCCTTGTGCTTAGAGGTATTGGCTTTGAATTTGGAGCCATCCAGGCTGATATGACCCAACGAGGCCAGCTTCAACTCCATTGCCAGTTTCACCGTTTGCTTGAAGCAATCCTGAAAAAATGAGCAGTGGTTTTTGCGAAAATCGCTCAAGACTCGAAAATTAGGGCAATTCATCTCGGCGATAAACATGAAGGATAAATCCTCGCGGCAGCGGCGCTCGATTTGCCGGGAGCTAAAAACGCCCCGGCTGTAGGCGTAGATCAGAATGGCGACGATTTGCCGGGGATGATACGCATGCTGGCCTTTGACGCTATAGAAGCTTTCAACGCTGGCGGTATCCAATTGCTCGAACAGCTCGGCATAAAGGTAGCATTCATGATCATGCGGCAGAAGATCGAAAATGTTGCTGGGAAATAGCTGATGTTGATGAAATTCAACCGGATGGGATTTGAAAGGAATGGTCATGGCGCTTCCAGGTTGTATTTTGACTGCAATTATACCATAGATTATTGTTTTATATGCTGTTTTATAAGATTTTAGATTGAAAGCCGCTTCGACTAAGGTAAACAATCAACAGAAATGCTGGTCGCTATGCTATTCTCGGACAGGCTCCTAGCGGTAGCGTGCCGACAGGAAGCATCACTGGAACAACTGCGTCAAGCGCATCGGGTACTACCACAGCAACTACATTTCAAACAGCCCAAGACTATATCAATTCACTTAACCAAAGTACGCAATGGCTTAGTTACGATGCCGCAAGCAATACTGCTCAAATTACTAACTTAGCAGGTTTTGTGAACAGCCAAAAAACGCCGTCGAAGAGCGTCCCTGCTTTTGACGACCTCAGTCGCGCAAAGGCTGAGAATGATGTTTTTGGTAACGATAGAAGCGATTATCTGCATTTCGATGCGACTTTATCTAACCTGTTGTCAGGGAATCAAACAACTTATGCAAATTTTCCTGACTGGAAAGCTTCATACATCAGCGATTATGCCAGCGACTTGCAGTCAGTCGATAAACTCGGCATTGGTATTGAATCTCGTTTAAATATGTACAACCCCATGTACTATTTAACGAACTATTATTCAGGTTATAAACAATCCACGGTAGCGCCTTACTGGCGTATACATACAGGGATCAAGCAGGGAGACACTGCTTCAACCGTTGAGATGAATTTGGCGTTGGCGCTTGGCAAGTATCCTGGCGTTAAAAGCGTGGAGTTTGCAACCATTTGGGGGCAAGGCCATACTAAAGCAGAGCGCACAGGGAATTCGACCGATAATTTCGTTGCCTATGTCAACCAAGCAGTTGCGGGTACGTTCAGTTCTTACACTGGTGAGCTTAACAAGCGGCAACTTGAGGTTAACATCACACCATCCCAGTTAGATCTCGGAAAAAATGGTAATTATTACGTGTGTGCCTATGTTGGAAGTAGTTTTTATTGTAAGACGCCATCTGGCTGGGTTCCTTGGCAAGGCGGCAAGGTGCCTGTCTATCGTTTAGGTCTACTCTCAGAGAGTTCAATAGATGTGACCGATGGTTCTATGGATTTAAGTAAAATTGTTGGCACTGAGGTTTATGCGGGGTATGGTCTGTCTGAATCAGACATGTTTAGCAATCGCAAGTACGCTAAAGTCTATACCGTGAAATAAAGGATTTAAAGGGGCTTCGCCAACCGCTTCGGTTATCGCGATTACGGAGTGGATTTATGCTAACTTTGAAAATATACAAACTAACAGATATGATCCTAATGATGGTGAATATAATTTACCATTGGCAAAGGCCTTTAAATTGACAAGGGCAACAACAATACATCATACCTGCTAGACTGCCAGTACTTAGGTCATAAGGATGTGGCCTATTACCGGTCGTGACTATGAGTTAGTTTTATAAAAATTTAATAACCAATTTAATCAATATTTTATAGGATATTTATCCAGAATTTAGATTAGCCTAAGTCATCGCACTCCTGTTATTTCTGTCGAATCAGCACCATAGCCTGGATGAAATCCAGTAATATCACTAACCGTTCTTGAACCCATCGGCAAACCATTGCGTCAGTTCGCGTGACTCGCCCAGTTCTTTTAAGCGTTGGGCAATGCCGTCTTGGTTGCCCCATACGACCTCTGTCAAAGCGCCATCGATCACTTGGTTTTCGATATCTTTACAGTAGAGTCCCTTATCCCGCTCGACATAAAAACCATAGGTGCGGCAAGCGACTGGGCGATGTAGATAGACTCGGCAAGCACCCGTTGCCCGATCCAAAAGAGGACAAATAAGCGGACGGGATTGTTGTTCGGCAAGGGCTGCGATATTGTGACTAATTTCCTGAAGCTGATCTGGGGGAAGGGCAGCGATGCCTTGTTTAAGCCAAGCCCACTCGTCGGCGGTCAGTTGTGGTATTTCGGCGAGGCGATGACAACAAGTATCGCAGCCCCGGCAACAGGGCCAATCGGGGTGTCCGTCGCGGATGGTGCTTACGCGCGTGTCGATATCGGTGTGGAGTTCGTTGAGAACGCTGGATAGGCATGCGTGGGTCATAAAGTTCGGGTCTACAGATAGGGATTTAGTTTTGATTAATCGACCAAATCAGGTATCAACGAGATGATGGCATTTTT
This sequence comes from Methylococcaceae bacterium, assembly GCA_947505105.1. Taxonomy (GTDB): domain Bacteria; phylum Pseudomonadota; class Gammaproteobacteria; order Methylococcales; family Methylomonadaceae; genus SXIZ01. The sequence goes on from CANNKG010000063.1 coordinate 10,332, forward strand.
AATTGATTGGGCGGCGTTGCCCAGTGCTTGGTGTTCGTCGGCGCTTATTTCCGGTTGTAAATGGCGGATAATGCCTTGTCGACCGACGACTACCGGAATGCTGAAGCAGTTGTCTTTATAGCCCAGCCAGTCATCAAATTGGGTCGCCAGTGGCATGGTACGATATTCATCGTAAGCCACTGCTTCAATGACCATGCAGGTGGCGGTAGCGATAGCCTGATTGGTATAGCCTTTGAGGCGCGCTACTTCAAATCCTGCGTTAACGACTTGGGTAAATAATTCTCGGTGTCTTGGGGTATCGCGGATTCGTTCCCCGCCGGCTTCCGCGCTGCTTAAAATGGGCAATTGGTTGGGGCCGTGCTCGCCGAGGATGTAAGTGCGCAGGTCATCGGGATGAATATGCTCTTCTTGTGATAACAGCGCGCGAAATCGCGCAGAATCAACCAGGGTGCCAACACCGATCACCCGATTGGCCGGAAATCCCGATAATTTGGTTGCGGCATAGGTCATCACATCGACTGGATTGGTCACGATAATTACGACGGCGTTAGGATTGTTGGCGGCCAGCATCGGAATCAAATCTCTAAAAATCGCCACGTTTTTTTCACCTAATTGCAGGCGCGAAGTCAGCTGTTGTCCTTCTATCGCCATCGAGGCGGTGATGACGATAATGTCCGCCGCTTTAACCTGATCATTGGTGCAGGCTTCGATATGCATCGGTCGGGTGCAAAATGCCAGCGTATGCTGGAGATCCAGCGCATCGCCCAGGGCTTTATCAAGACTTCGCCCCGCGATAATCAGATGATCGCATGATTGTTTTAATACCAATGCATACGCAATGCTGGAGCCAACCCGACCGGTTCCGATAAGTGCAATTTTCATATTTTGGACTCCCTAGGTTTTTCTTATAGCGACAGCATAATCGATTCTGCTTAGTGAGTACAACAGGCCTGCCTCAAGGAAAATAATGCGTTGTAGAAACCTGCTAAGCAGGATTTTTGCAACACGCAGGGCAAAATGATGGAGGTGAAAACTTATTCCGATACTCGTCAGTCAAGGGCTAAAATTTGTTATTGAATAATGACGGATGATTCACTTAATGCTCAAGTAGCAATGATTATTAGTCAGAATTAATTTCTAATTTAAATGTACAACTTTTCTGCAAAAATGTTTGTTAAGCACTGTAGATGATGAATCAGAGTGTTGCTGCGGTGGGTTGCTAACCTGACGGCTCTAATGGATGAAGCCGTCAGGTTAATTGGATGACAGGTTGCTAGCTATCGAACGCCTGGAATGTGTTCGTAAAGCAAAATGAGCGCTTAAACGCCTTTGGGATAATCGTAGCTGTAATGTTTACGCAATGGTTTAACGACTTCCCATTGGCTATCCAAGCCCGCGTGGAACGACACTAAGTCACCGGGTACTATTCGTACTGGCTCTCCCTCTGCAGGCGTTACCAAAATTTCGCCTTCCAGGATGTAGGCGCATTCGGTTTCATCAAAATCTATCGGAAATTTTGAAATTTCTTTTTCCCAGATTGCCCAGTTGGAAACGCCCAGATCTTTCAAACGATCTTCACTTGGGTTGTGCTCGATGGTAATTTTGCTCATGTTGTTCCTAAAAAATTAACGAATTGAGCACGGATTTTAGCATTTAGCCTGCTATTGCGCTATTGGCTAACGCTAATCGCTCGATAGCGACATCTCATTGCCACTGGAGATGTTTGCGAAAATAAAACGCTACATTGACTAAAGCAATCATGACCGGTACTTCAATAAGCGGGCCGATGACTGCGGTAAAGGCCGCGCCGCTGTTAATGCCGAATACGGCGACCGCAACCGCAATGGCGAGTTCAAAGTTATTGCTCGCGGCGGTAAATGCGAGGGTGGTGGTTTTTTCATAACCGGCATGCACGGCCTTACCCATCCAGAAACTGACCAAGAACATGATAACGAAGTAAATCAACATTGGGATTGCAATACGCACTACATCCAAAGGTAATTGCACAATCAAGTCACCTTTTAACGAAAACATTACGATGATTGTAAACAATAATGCTATCAAGGTCATTGGGCTGATTTTCGGGACGAACTCGCGGTGATACCAGTCTTTATCCTTAGCGCGAACCAGCACGAAGCGCGTGAGGAAGCCTGCGATAAACGGAATGCCTAAATAAATGAATACGCTTTGGGCGATGTCGCCAATCGTGATCGGTACTAAACTGCCTTGCAAACCAAACAACGGCGGCAGAACCGTGATGAATAGCCAAGCATAGACGCTGTAAAACAGCACTTGAAAAACGCTGTTGAAGGCGACGAGTCCGGCGGTATATTCGTTATCGCCTTGGGCAAGCTCGTTCCAGACGATGACCATCGCAATACAGCGGGCTAAACCGATCAAGATCAGCCCGGTCATATATTCTGGATAATCACGTAGGAAGATGATCGCCAAGGCAAACATCAACAGCGGTCCGATCAGCCAATTCTGTACCAGTGAAATGCCAAGAATACGCCAATTCCGAAAAACATCGCCGAGCTCTTCATAATGTACTTTGGCGAGCGGGGGATACATCATCAGAATCAAACCAATCGCAATCGGAATATTGGTCGTGCCGACCGATACCGAGCGGTTAAAGGCATTAATCTCGGTGGGAAATAGATAACCCAGCGTCACGCCGATTAACATCGCGGTGATAATCCATAGGGTCAAGTAGCGGTCGAGAAAGGATAGTTGTGTTTTTGAACAGGGAGATTGATTCATCGGAAATTGCCTTTAAGTTTTGAATGTCGCTAATGCCTGTAGATGGTCTATTCCTATCGGTTCTTCCGGCAAAAACGGGACGATGGCGTAACGGGAGGCGTGAATTTTTGCTACCGACTCAATTTCCCGAAGCTCGTTGCTTGCCCGTTGGCGTAGTAGTGGGGAATGGACCGTGGTCAACGCGAGGCTATTGTTAATAACCCAGGCCCAAGGCTCTATCCCGGCTCGGCGCAGATCGGCCTGTAAATTAGCAGCTTCCAGCACCGGGGTTGTTTCAGCTAAGGTCACTAATAAGACTTTGGTTTGGGTGGGATCTTGGAGTTGCATCATCGGCGTAAGATGGGCTTCCGAATTGCCTCCCTGTCTGCTCACCTCGCGGTGATACGCTCCGGTGGCATCTAGCAGTAATAAGGTATGTCCTGTTGGCGCAGTATCCATCACGACAAACTTTTTTTTCGCTTCGCGGATAATTCGGGAGAAAGCCTGAAATACGGCAATTTCTTCGGTACACGGCGAGCGTAAATCCTCCTCCAATAACGCACGACCCTGAGGATCTAAGTGTGCGCCTTTCGTTTCAAGGACTTGTTGACGATAGCGTTCGGTTTCGGCATGGGGATCGATGCGGCTGACCGTCAACTGCTCAAGGGCTCCGCTTAGAGTCTCAGTCAAATGAGCGGCAGGATCGGAAGTGGTCAGATGCACCGCGAAACCACGCTCAGCTAAGGTGACTGCCAGTGCCGCCGCTAGCGTGGTTTTGCCGACGCCGCCTTTGCCCATGAACATGACTAAACCATGACCATCGTTGACAATTTCATCGACCAAGCTCGATAAATTGGGGGCATTTAGTGAGTCGCTAACGCCTTCACTCGCGACCGATGGTATTGCGTGTGAACTAAATAACTGGCGTAAGGTCGTTAAACCCACTAAGTTAAAAGGTTTGAGTAATATTTCATCACGAGGTAGCGTTTTCAGTGCTTCCGGCAGGCTGTGTAAAGCCAGTTGTTCGCGTTGATAAAGTGCGCTGGCGAGAGGATCATCTGTCGTTTCTTCGGCAGGCAAGATGCCGTTGATGACTAAATTTTGTTTTTCCAGACCAATAGCTGCCAGTTCTGCATGGGTGCGCGCCACTTCGCGTAAAGTCGCTTGCTGGGCGCGCGCCACCAAGATTAGCCGAGAGCGTCCGGTATCTGCTAACGCCTCTACCGCCGCTTTATACTGACTCTGTTGTTTTTCAAGGCCGGCCAAGGGACCAAGGCAAGAGGCGTCACCTTTGCCGGTTTCGAGAAAGCCGGTCCACGCGCCGGGGAGTTGTAAGAGTCGTATGGTATGCCCAGTTGGCGCGGTATCGAAAACGATATGCTCGTAATCGAGCGTCAGGGCTGGATCGGTGAGCAAGGCGGTGAACTCATCAAAGGCCGCAATTTCGGTAGTGCAGGCCCCTGACAACTGTTCCTCAATGCCTTTAACAATCGCATCAGGCAGCAGTCCCCGGACTGGGCCGACAATTCGATCCCGATACGCTTGCGCTGCTGCTTGAGGATCGATTTCCATTGCGGATAAACCGGCAACTTCGGGTATTGGAGTCACTTGATTACCAATCGTAACACCAAATACCTGACCTACATTGGACGCAGGATCGGTGCTGACTAACAAGACCCGCTTTCCCGCATCAGCTAATTGCACGGCTGTAGCGCAGGCAATGGAGGTTTTGCCGACTCCACCTTTGCCGGTGAAAAACAAAAATCGTGGCGCTTGATCGAGAAAGTTCATGGTAATTTTGGCGGATGAATTAATTAACAGCATTTACTGCCGGAGCAACACGCCGATGCCGGTTCTGCTGCGGGCTCTTCGCTGATTGACGCCCAGCGAGACAGTTCGGCTCGGGTCGGATAGCGGCCTGCCAGCGCCACTTCCCCGTCGACCAAAATAAGCGGTAGCGCTTCTGCACCGGAACGTTCCAGAAATGCCTTTACGATGGCGTTCTCCGCGAAACTCATTGGTTGTTGAGCTAAGTTGAAGCGTTCAAGGTGCGCACCCTGTTGTTTTGCCCAATCGGCATCGGCTGAAAAGCCAACTAATTCCTGATCTACGTCAACGCCGCATACGCCAGTGCTGCAGCATAAGGCTGGATCAAATACTTGAATGATGGTCATGATAAAGTTCCAGGAGGTTAAGGTAGTAAAACGCCAATTCTATCGAGCTCGGCTTTTAACCGTGCCGGATCAGTTTGCAGTTCAGCCAGTGGCAAGGCTAAAAACGTTTCAATGCGATGGCGTAAGATTTGATAGGCCGTCATAAACGAGGCGGTGATTTCTTCTTCGGTGCCGACAACATGTGCCGGATCCTCGACGCCCCAGTGACTGCGTAACACTTGGCCTAAATAGGCCGGACACTCTTCGTTGGCGGCATTGCCGCAGACGCTGATCACAATATCGGGCGTGACCGGTAAGTCAGTCCAGGATTTACTGTAATAGCCTTCGGTCGAAATGCCTTGGCTTTCCAGCAAAGCGATTGAGCGAGGATGCACTTTCCCGGTCGGCTTACTGCCGGCACTCATGCCTTGCCAGCCTGAAGGCGCTAAGTGGTTGAAGGTTGCCTCGCCTAAGATCGAGCGACAGGAATTGCCGGTACATAAAAATAGAACATTCATAAGTGATGGAAGTGGTTAGGTTGAAAAAATGGTGGTTTAGGTTGTCGTGGAATCCGAACAAACCGGCGTTGAAGTCGTTAAGCAGGTCTCGCCTCCGCAGCAGTTTTCGGTAAGAAACGCTACAAGTTCATTCATGGTCGAGAAGTTGGCGGAATAAATCACAAAACGGCTCTCATTGCGCGAGGTGATTAAGTTGGCATAGACCAATTCTTTAAGATGGAACGACAGCGAAGATGGCGTGATACCTGTCGATTCGCTGATTTTTCCGGCAGACATGCCATTAGGCCCCGCCTGGACTAAGGCGCGAAAAATCGCCAGACGCGAATCCTGGGCGAGTGCTGAAAGGGCAGTGACGGCAGATTTAGTTTCCATATTTCAATAATAGTTGAAATATGGAAACTGTCAATAGCCGGGATGAATATTTAATCGATTAGACGATTAGTTTACTTTCAAGCATTACGCCGCCAGGCATGATAACGCCCCACCCATTCCAGCAAAGTCTTGGGGGCATGATTGCGTTTCCAGACGCCCGCCGCATATTTATTAGCCTCGGCCAGGGTTGGATAGATGTGAATAGTCCCCAGGATTTTATTCAAACCAATCCCATGTTTCATCGCCAAGACGAACTCGGCTAATAAATCGCCGGCATGTTCGCCGACAATCGTTACGCCGAGAATCTTATCCTTACCGGGTGGAGTCAGGATTTTGACAAAACCATGCGCTTCGCCGTCGGCAATGGCGCGATCAAGATCGTCGATAGCGTAGGTCGACACTTCGTAAGCGATGTTGCGTGCTTGGGCATCCTGTTCATTCAGGCCTACGCGAGCCACTTCCGGATCGGTAAAGGTTGACCAGGGAATCACCGCGTAATCGGTGCGAAACTTCTTGAGTTCTCCAAATAACGCATTCACTGCGGCATACCAAGCCTGATGCGCGGCGGTATGGGTGAATTGGTAAGGGCCAGCGACATCGCCGACCGCAAAAATATTGGGATAATTGGTTTGTTGGAAGGGGTTGGTCGCGATGGTTTTATGCGGCGACAACTCAATGCCCAATTCTTCGATACCATAGCCCTGAACATTGGCGGTGCGACCGATGGCGATCAGCACCTGATCGAAGCTAATTTTTACGATTTGTCCCTGATATTCGGCTAGCAAAATATTTTCGCCGTTTTCAATGACAAATTCTTTGGCGGTGTGGTTGAGCCGCACCTCTACACCTTCTGCCAGAAAACGAGCTTGCACGATGTCCGATACCTCCCGGTCCTCCCTCGTTAACAGGCGCGGTGCCATTTCGAGCTGCGTCACTTGACTACCCAAACGGGCAAAGGTTTGCGTTAGTTCGCAGCCAATCGGGCCGCCTCCCAAGATCAACAGACGCCTAGGACATTCACGTAGCGTCCATACGCTATCTGAGGTTAGATAATTGATCTGTTCGATGCCTGGGATAGCTGGCACGAAAGGCTTTGCTCCAGCAGCAATAATAATCGAACGTGTGCTTATGTTTTTGCAGCCATCGGCAGTCGTAACTTCAACCGTCCAGGGCGAGACGATTTTGGCGGAGCCCTGAATCACCTCGACGCCGAGCGCGCGGTAGCGTTCGATCGAATCATGCGGCTCGATGGTTTTGATGATCTGTTGTACGCGTTCCATCACGCTGGCGAACTCAAATTCGACCTCCGCTTTAGCAATGCCGAATTCCTTGGCGCGTTTGATATGGGACAATAATTTGGCTGAACGGATCAGCGCTTTTGAGGGTACGCAGCCGGTATTTAGACAGTCGCCGCCCATTCTGTGCTGTTCAATCAGGGTGACTTTGGCATTGACCGCGGCGGCGATATAAGCTGACACCAGTCCCCCGGCACCGGCACCGATCACCACGAGATTGTTATCAAAATGCGCGGGTTTAGGCCAGTTAGCGTAAATTTTGCTTTGTTGGAAGTATTCGAGCATTTTCTTCGCGCCTAATGGAAATACGCCGAGTAAGGCAAACGAACCAAGCAAGGCGGGAGAGAGGATGCCGGAGAGCGAATCGATTTTCGCTAACTGGGTGCCGGCATTGACGTAAACGATAGTACCCGCCAGCATCCCGATCTGACTGACCCAGTAGTAGGTTCCAGTCTTGATCGGCGTCAAGCCCATCGCCAGATTAATCATGAAGAAAGGAAACACCGGCACTAAACGTAAGGTGAATAAATAAAAGGCGCCATCACGACTCACACCTTCATCAATGGTCTGGAGCAGAGCGCTGAATCGGGATTTAACCCAGTCACGAAATAGAAAGCGCGCCGCCAGAAACGCTAAGGTTGCGCCGATGGTCGAGGCAAATGAAACGATCAGGGTTCCCCACCACACACCAAATAACGCGCCGCCAGCTAGGGTTAAGATCGTCGCTCCGGGCAGAGACAGTCCGGTGACCACGATGTATAAAATGGCATATAACGCAGTCGCTGATAGCGGATTATGTTGGTGATAGTTGGCGATTGCCGTTTGTTCTGATTTGAGGCTCGCAAGGGTTAGATAATCTTGAACATCAAAGCTAAAAAACACTACAATCAGGCCCGCGATCGAGAGTAGCAAAATTGTTCTGGTCTGTAGCATAGCAAGTTCCTCTCAGTCTGAAACAACGGATTATTCAGTCGCTAAAGCCCCACCGCAACTGCTGCCTTGCCCGGCGGTGCAGCCATAACAGTGGGCGGCAGTCGCAATCGGCGCGTTTTGCAACACTTCGGGATTTAACTCCCGAATATGAATTCTAGTTTGGGCGACCGCTCCTAACGGCATCTCCAGCATTTGGTTAAAGTCGCAATCGTAAATATAGCCTTGCCAATCGATGCTCAGGGTATTCAGACACATCAGATTGTCGAGATTATCGGCGCGAAAATTGTCCTTCAATAACCTTAGGTAGGCGTCAAAGCCGCCTTGGCTAAGCAGCATGCTACCGAAGCGTTGAATCGGCATGTTGGCAATCGCGAACAAATGATTGAAGACGATACCGTAGTGTTGTTGCAAATGCTGTTGATAGGCCTGTTCCAGCGCCTGTTGGTCGGGAGGTAGGGCCGCGCCTTGTGGGTTGTAGACCAGATTAAGCGTTAATTCGCTATTCGGCAGACCATACCCTAGGCGATTAAGTCGCTGTAACGCCGCGATGCTGTCTTTGAACACACCTTTACCGCGTTGTTTATCGACATTTTCTTGCAGATAACACGGCAACGACGCGATGATGATGACTTGTTGCGCCGCCAGAAACTCTGCAAGATCAGGGTATTCAAGTTCTTCGAGGATGGTCAGATTACAACGATCAATCACTTCAATTCCCCGGTCGCGCGCGGTTCGCACTAGATAACGAAACTCGGGATGCAGCTCCGGGGCGCCGCCGGTCAAATCCAGAGTATGGATATTGGTGGCTTCAGCTAGCGCAAGAATCTGCTCAATAGTCTCCCGACTCATCATTTCGGTGCGTTTTGGTCCTGCATTGACATGACAATGCACACAACTTAGGTTGCACTGATAGCCTAGATTGATTTGCAGAGTCTGGAGAGATTTGCGAAAAATCGCCGGAAAGTGACTGTTAGCCAGGAAAGGTTTGCTGTCGAGCATCGTTAATCCTTAGAAAATCGAATATCGTCGTAATCGGCATCAAATTGCTGCTTAGCAACATGGACTGTCTGACTTGGGAACGTCGCTAGTCGGGCCGGGCGAGCAATCAAATAGACCAAAATGACGGGATTTATCGCCCAATATCTGGAAGTGATCGCCATAGCGGCTGGCGCTCAGCATGTCGGCAGTGTTGCCACAAACTCTTAGAGGCCGACCGGTTTCGAAATGATGATGATCGTCGAGATCGAAGCTATGCGGGTATTGGTCTATAGTCCCCAAATATACCGCGACTTGGCCAAAATCCTCGCAACGATCTTCCAACGGCGTTTTGAACGCGCGCACGGTTATCGAATCGAACTTGACCATGCCGATTTTGGCAAAAACTTCAGGATCGTCGAGGCTAATCGAGTTTTGCTTGACCTTACGCACATCCGGGCAGCCTAATTCCTGCAAAATGCGCCGGAAGTCTTCCCAGTACAGGGCGCCGCCCAAACACTCGCCCAGCAGGACTGGATCTTGGCGCAGTTCGGCGGGGATGCGGCGGTCGGCGAATACGTCGGAAAAATAGAGTTCGCCACCGGGTTTTAATACCCGGAATATTTCTGCCAAGACGCGCGATTTTTCGGGGGACAAATTGATCACACAATTGGAGACTACGACATCAATGCTAGCGTCGGCAATGCCAACGGTGTGCAGATTTTCGATATGGCCATGCAGGAATTCGACGTTTGAAAAACCAAAACGCTCGGCGTGCCAGTCGCGATGGCGCACCGCCACTTCCAGTTGTTCCGGGGTCATATCCACGCCGATCACCCGGCCTGTTGGACCGACCAGTCTTGACAACAGATAACAGTCACGCCCGGTGCCGCAGCCTAAATCCAGTACCGACTTACCTTTTAATAATGGAGGCAAGGGTGAACCGCAGCCGTAAAACCGTTCCAGCACTTCCGGATGGACTTCAGCCAATAAGGGTTTTAGATAGCTTGGCATCGCGTCAATGCTACAACATGCGCTGGTTTTAAGATCATCGCTGGATTGCAGAACCTGGCCATAGTAATGGCTGACCGATTCATTGATTTCGATACTGGTTGTCATGCGTAAGCCTCGTGTTCAAATATTGTTAAGTTAAAGAATGAAAATTTATTAATTTCTACAAAACAACCAATTTAGGCGGGACAGCTTAGTGTTGCCAACCCTATAAGGTTCGAGTTATTTTATTTTTATTCTTAAGTATTGATCGCAGTATAATCGATTAAAACAGAACAGCCAGGATAAGGCGATCAATCATCAATTTAGATGGACTGATGCTGATACAGATCCTAGATCAAACTGACTGTCGTTTCCGACTGATTGGCGTGCGGAAATTCGGGCACCTTTAACATTTTGGGTTACCACTCCGAATTAAAAATTACCAGGAATAATCCATTACAGTCGTCAGGTAACAAATCATTAAAGTCGAATAATTTCGTAATATTAGGTACTAATCACCAGTGACGCCAGAAACTAAAGCACGGCAGCAAATCGACCAGAAACTCGAATTAGCAGGCTGGACGGTACAAGATATGAAACAGCTCAATTTGGGGGCTTCGGTGGGTGTTGCGGTGCGCGAATATCCTACCGACACGGGGCCAGCTGATTACGTATTATTCATCAATCGACAAGCCGTTGGGATTATTGAAGCCAAGCGCGATGAGTCGGGTGAAAATCTCACCGTCGCCGAAGTTCAAACGCAGCGCTATGCCAACGCTACCCTGAAATGGCGCCTCCAAACTACCCCCTTACCCTTTCTATTTGAATCCACCGCCCAAATTATCCGCTTTACCGACGGTCGTGACCCTGTTCCTCGTTCCAGAGAGCTATTTCATTTTTATAAACCGGAACACTTATCGGCATGGTTCACACAAGCTGAAACCCTTCGCCGACGTTTACGCGAAAACATGCCGGAATTGCCATTACGTAACTTACGTGATTGCCAAGTAAGTGCCGTGATTGGTTTAGAAAAATCTCTGACCGAAAACAAACCCAGAGCACTAGTGCATATGGCGACCGGTGCCGGTAAAACCTTTACGGCCATAACCGCCGTTTACCGCTTACTCAAATTTGGTGGTGCCAAACGCATTTTGTTCTTGGTCGATACCCGCAATCTGGGCAAACAAGCACATCAAGAATTCATGGCGTATACACCACCGGATGATGGGCGCAAATTTACTGAACTCTACAATGTGCAGCGACTCAGCAGTAGTAATATTGACCCACATGCACAAGTCTGCATTTCCACTATCCAGCGCATGTACTCTATCCTGTCGGGTGAATCAATTGATGAGTCGGCAGAAGATGTTTCGCTTAACGAGCTTCAGCAAAGCCAAAACCAAGCGAAATGGGTTCGTTACAATCCTAATACACCTATCGAGACCTTTGACTTCATTATCATTGATGAATGTCATCGCTCCATTTATAACTTGTGGAAGCAGGTACTCGATTATTTTGATGCCTTTCTCATTGGCCTAACCGCGACCCCGGATAAGCGCACTTTTGGCTTTTTTAATGAAAACATTGTGGCAGAATACACCTACGAGCAATCGGTAGCCGATGGGGTCAACGTAGGTTATGACGTATACGAAATCGTGACCGAAATAACCCAAAAAGGTGCCGAACTCAAAGCTAAACAATGGATCGATCATCGCGACCGACAAACCCGCAAAAAACGTTGGGCAGAGACTGAAGCCGACACACCTTATACGGGTAAGGAACTGGATAAATCGGTGGTCAATCCGAGCCAGATTCGCCAGGTAATTCAGGCAATGAAAACCGCCGTAGAAAGCCAAATTTTTCCCACGCGCACTGAAACACCCAAAACCTTAATCTTTGCCAAAACCGACAGTCACGCCGATGATATCATCCAAATGGTGCGCGAAGTCTATGGACAAGGTAATGCCTTTTGCAAAAAAGTCACCTACAAAGCGGATGAAGACCCGGATAGCATCCTCAGCAGTTTCCGTAATGACTATAATCCGCGCATTGCCGTAACGGTGGACATGATCGCCACGGGAACCGATGTAAAGCCGCTGGAAATATTGCTGTTCATGCGCGATGTGCGCAGTAAAGGCTACTACGAACAAATGAAAGGTCGTGGGGTGCGCAGCTTAGGCTTTGATGACTTAAAACGTGTGAGTAACGGTGCGGATAGTGCCAAAACCCGTTTTGTCTTGATCGATGCCGTCGGTGTCGAAAAATCTTTAAAAACCGAAAGTCGCCCCTTAGACAAAAAACCAGGGGTGGCTTTAAAAGACTTATTGCAAGGCGTTGCCATCGGTCATAGAGACAACGATACTTTGCTAAGCTTGGCAAACCGCTTAGTACGTTTAAGCAAGCAACTCGAAGAGAAAGCCAAAATCCGTATCGAAAAAACTTCCGGCGGTATCGGTGTGGCAGAACTGGCTAAACAACTAATTGCTGCCATAGACCCCGATAAAATTCTTACTACGGCATTAAACAATGCTCAGCAACAAGGCGTTACCCGTTCAGAAGAGACCTTGACCCAAGCAGAACTCGCCAGCGCACGCCAACAGTTGGTCAGTACCGCCTGTCTGCCCTTCGATCAGCCCGAGTTGCGTGAACAAATAGAATCCGCTCGCCGCGAACGTGAACAGCTGATTGATCATCTCAATCTCGACCAAGTGACCTTTGCTGGCTTCAGCGCACAAGCGGAAGAGCAAGCGCTTAAAACTATCCAAACCTTCGCGGATTACATCCAGCAACATAAAGAAGAAATTGCCGCTCTTAGCTTTTTCTATCAACAACCTTACCAGCGTCGTGCCTTAACTTTTGAAATGATTGAAGAACTGCACGATGCCTTAAGTCGGCCGCCATTAATATTGACCACCGAACGCCTATGGAGTGCCTATGCCAGAGTGCAAACCAGTCAAGTCAAAGGCGCGGACAGTAAACGCCAATTGACCGACCTGATAGCCTTAGTCCGCTTCGCTATTGGGTTAGATAATGAACTTAAACCTTTTAACGAGCACGTTGATAAACGCTTTCAGGAATGGATATTTCGGCATAATGCGCAGCGCACTACCGCATTTACCCAAGAACAGACCGAATGGCTGAGACTGATGAAAGATCATATCTCCAGCAGTTGCAGCATTAATCGCGATGATTTTGATTATGCCGAATTTGCCGATAAAGGTGGACTACAGAAAGTATGGGGTGTCTTTGGCAAGCAGTTGGATGAGATAATGCAGGAAATGAATGCAACATTAGTTGCGTAAAGGTTTAGCTAAAACCATATACTTAAATGGAATGCAAAAATTTGGAGCGTGTTATGTTTACCACAGTTGAAGCCGTGTTACAGCCCGGCGGTACGTTGAAATTTTTAGAACCAGTGCATATAGATAAAGCGCAACGCGTGTTAGTGACCTTTACCACGACTGAAGATGAGGTTTTGAGTGGTCTAGCATTAAGTGAAACAAGCTTGGCAAACGACTGGCAAAATGAAGCGGAGGATGCTGCATGGGCGCATTTGCAACCCGCCAAGTGATCTTGCTACCCTTTCCGTATTCTGACCTGTCTGCCCAAAAACTGCGCCCCGCTTTGATTTTAGCGAATGCGGGTCGTGGCGATTGGTTATTGTGCCAAATAACTAGCAATCCTTACGCTGACACTACAGCAGTTGAATTGCAACAGGATGCTTTTGACACCGGCAGCCTGCAACGTATCAGTTACGCTCGCCCCAATAAATTATTTACCGCCCATGAATCACTGTTCACTAGAATTGCGGGTAGTTTGAATACTAATGCCCATGATTCGGTGGTAGAGGCTGTTGTAACACTGATTCGTCAAGGTTGAGATTGTTTTAATGAATGGCGGATTCAACTCCGAAGTGCAATCGCCAATAATAGGATATTAAGGAAGGCTAACTGATATAGTGCCAAGCTTTTTTCTATCCGACTAAAGACGAGAATGAACTTGAAAGACTACCATCAGTTAACCCAAGCACTAAGATACCA
>CANNKG010000064.1 GCA_947505105.1 Methylococcaceae bacterium
CAAAAATAATTAATGCGAAAGGAATTGAAAAATAAGCTAATGTGATTGTGGCTTCAGATATCACTAAAGTCCATAAGAGGGAGGGCGTCCATAGATAGCAATATCCATGTGGCATAAAGCCATCTGAATTAAATACATTAATAAGCTCTATCATTCCGCGCCCTTTCTTTATAATTATTTTAATTAAGCCATTCTACCAACACCGCGAGGCTATAGGTAGTCAGAGGTTATGCAACGAACAGAACTAATAAATTGTTAAAAAAAATTTTCAATAGGCGCTGGGTTTGGAGATGAGCGCAAGAAACTAGAAAATGGCACCCACTTATGGTTTATGAACGCTCAGGAGGGAGTCCTGGATATCCCGTATATGGAAGTCCCAACCGCCCTAGCATTCTATTTTAATGTCTCAACTGCTCTTTTTTTGGATAAACATTCGGCTTTACCACATAGGTCAAGCTTACAAAGGAGATGATACATTTCACAGTTACTTTGTGTTACTTATAAGGCTAGTTCATAAGCTAACACGCCCCTCTGTCGATCTCCCTCTGACACCCTTCCAACGTCCTGTTATGAAATAGAGAATTTATTGCATCGGGAATCTGAATTTTCGTAGATTATATAACGCCCCATGAGAAAAATAGTGCTAAAATCTTAGATCAAAAAACCGCAAACAATGCAACAATTTCTTATTATTTTCTGTTGCATTAAAATTCAATTTATTGATTAATAATAACTTATTATTTTACATCGCCTACAGAATAGCGCACCTATTGACTATTTATAATAAATGATAAATAATTTAACCCTAAAATAAATTAGGTTTTTTATTTAAGGTTTTAGAGATTGAAGTTGTTATCTTATCTGACTTCTGGAAGATTTCGAGGCTGGATGCCGAGTCGGCTTTGTTTGCTAACTAAGGTTTAATGCTAATATCGCTAGTTTATACAGCCACCCTTGAGTTTTTTATAAACTCATCAAATTCAGCTCGATCTATTCCTTGTAAATAATTTTTTACCGGGAGAGCTGTCATGTCGCATTATTCTCTTATCAAAATTGTTAGACCGTTTAAACACATGCTATGGATAGTAGCATGTTTACTACTAAATACCGGATGTGGAAACAGTACCTCTGTCGATAGCAAAGTTATTGCGAAACTTTCAGTTGCACCTTGTCCCGAAAATGCCACCGTGGTTCAATTTGATTATTTAGGCGCTTGTGGGCTCACGCAAACCTCCACATTCACACTGAACACCGCCTCTGATGTAAGCCGAATCAGAATTTGGTACAACACCAACATCGGCAGCAATCCATTGAACGTCAAAATCAATGGCCCGAATGGTTTCAGTTGGTCTGGCGCTACTACCAAAGGTGGCTGTGATACTTATCAGAAAAATTGGTGCGAAGGAATCGTTAATCTTCAGCAAATTCTGTCGAAGGGTACCTATACCGTGGACATTGGCTCGCGCTCAATGTGCGCTAACCCCAGCGGGCAAACCACTTTACTGGTATACGGCTGCCAAGCAGTCTTATTCCCGCCTTACGATTTTCGTTATACCTTAGCGGGTGACCAACTCACTCTAAACTGGGATGCCACCCTAGGTGCTGACGGGTACCATTTACGGTGGGGAACAAGTTCTGGAAGTTACCTCAGTAGCATGGATATGGGTAACACCACGCAATTAGGCCCATTCAGTATTGGCAGCCTACCTAAAGCAATGTATTACCTTGCTGTTGAAGCTTATAACAACACGGGTAACGGCTTCCCTTCCAATGAGTTGACGATTAATCTCGCAAATACGCCAAGCCTATTCGCACCGCAGCAACTCCGCTACACCTTAAATGGCGACAGTTTTACATTAAACTGGGATGCCGTTACTAATAGCACGGGCTACAGTTTGCATTTTGGTAACCAACCGGGACAGTATTTTACCGTGATTGACCTCAGCAATACGCTTCAATTAGGTCCAATGAATGTCAGCAGCCTGCCCCGAGGAAATTATTATATGGCGGTCACGGCTCGCAATGCAAAAATCCAAAGCGCATTATCCAATGAGGTTCTGGTCACGTTAAAATCCGCAACAACCTCCAGTAATACTGAAATTGGCGGTTTTATCGAATCAATCATGACTCTTAGTAACGATGCCTTAAGTGGCGGAATCACCGAGCAATTACAACCAATACTTTCAGCCATTTTGGGAAGTTCAACATCTACCTGTCCGACCGTTAAATTAAATGTTGACCTGTCAAAAGTAAAGAGTCTCGACAATTTACTGCAAAATTTACCCAAACCGACTATTGCAAATATCGATTACGGTACCGGCTGTACCAACAGTAAGAAAGAAAGCTTCTCCGGTTCAGCAATCGTCACTATTAATAATCTTACGGTAGATTCAGTGACCAAAAACTTATCTGTTTCACTGGCCTTGACATCCAGTCATTTGGTCAAAAATGGTAAAGAAATGGCTGATGGCAACATCAGCGGCACTATCACTGCCAATTTAGGAAATGCTACTGGTAGCGGCAACTTTGATCTGACTAATTTTTTAGTTTCCACAGGGAAACATCTCTCTGGAAATCTTAACCTCAGTATCATAGACAAGACGAATATGGAAGCAAGTGTCGATATTAAGACCAGCAACGACATTCACATCCAGTTACCATTGGCTGCCACCAAAATTAACGATAGCAGTATGAGTATTAGCACTAAAAGCCCAGGTAGCGTTAGCCAATATACAGTAACGCTCAATTCTGTTCTTTATGATACGAATGTTTGCAAAGGCTATCCGATCAGCGGTAAAGCCGTTTTCACTGCAAACGGCAAATCTCAAACGGCTACCTTTAACAACCGTTGTGACGGCACTTATACCTTACAGTAAGGCAACGTCAGGCGGGTGCTGCATTATAGGCAGCACCCGTCACTTCTAAGACGATTTGATGGCTCAACTCGACATTTGCTTCGCCCGCTTTTTGAGCATTTACCCGCTCTAATTCGACTAATTCCTCGCTGATCATAGCAGGTGTTTCTAAAAAAATTTTACTCAAAAACCCGGCATCCGAAGATTACCCTCTTAATTGCTTCAAACAGCATCAATGCAGTTCGTCGATCACATTTAGAGCGATGTGAATCGGCTTCTAAAGCCAATAATAAGGTAGGCATAATCGGCGTTAGTTTGCCGTCCTCCTTGGGTCTTTTGGGATATTCGTGGTCAATCGGCCTGGTTCCGTTTTACATTTGCGAATATTGACCTAGCATGCATTCTCGTATTTCTCCTGCTTAAAAACTAAGCAGGATAGTTGAATTGCTTGGTCAATTTTCTAATCGGCGCCAACAAAGATTTTCAGCGATAGAAAGAGACGCGTCCCTTCCGAAATACTACATGACTATCCAGCCTCAAATTTAAACAAAATTAATGGAGGTTATTTTTTTGAGTTACCTAATTAATATGCTTAAGCAAAATACGCCGGACTTCTTCAATTGCAAGCGGATGTCCCTGAGCTGAATGTCCTGTTCTGACAATATATTCAGATTCAACGTCATCAATGTGTGCGCTACTGTATTCAACCACACCATCATTGCCCGTCTTAATGTCCATGTCGGGTAATACCGCAACAATCGAATTTCCAGTAATACCGGAAGCTAGAGGCAAATTAACCAATGCTTTCAATACCGGATTGTCGGGTGACATACCATCGGCACTCGTGGGTATTTTACCTTTCATACTCGCCGGTAGCTTCAACTGACCCGAAAATTCCGCGAACTTCTCGAAACCACCTTTTACTAAATCTACAGGCAGCGACACTAAGGCTCTGGTCAGGTTACGAACCCAGTCTTTGCTGAGGAAACTGCCTCGATGAGGGGTCGAGATGTATATCACTCGTTTCACAAAAGGCAAGTGTTCAAAGAATAGAGCTCGCTTAAGATGGGATTTCATATTGGGATCGACATCAATCGATTCAAATGACTGGTCATTGATGGAAGCCCACAGTTTATTTCCCGAATCAACAGCGGTCAAGTTAGTCAATAAGCCGCCTTGGCTGTGACCTATCACCACCATCTGATTCATCGCTGGATCTTTATTCTGAGGATCAGACTGCTTGACTCTTTCAATCAGAGTGTCTCGTAAATCCGCTGCAGATTTAAGAACCGGAGCACTGCTGGCGTATTCGTAAAACCAAAACTGATAACGGCTACGAATTACGGGATCAGTGCGCAGCGTATTGACCATCTCTGCCCACCACACGGGACTACTTCCTGTCCCATGCACCATCACCACTGGAATAAGCCCTGGCTGATAGGGCTGAACCATGAGCACATTATATTCAACCCCGCCGCCAGATAGAAAGCTTTTCAGACCTTGGTTCCAAAGCTCCTTATCGTTTAAGCGATAAGCAAGCGGTGCGGTGGTATCTGACTGTAGTGGAATATGCTGGCCATTAACCATTACCTCATTATTGTCATAGGCTGAAAAAAACTGTAATTTCGCGCTCGCGTGCCCTGCCTGTAGGTCGCGCAAATTGCCGTCAATGTGCAAAAATGCCGTAATAGGTAATGAGCCACCGTTGGGAGCATCATTGGATTGATGGGTTACGCCAATAATGGACAAGCCCAGTCCTGGGTTACGATTGCGGACTGTAAATCCATAGATATCAAAGTCGTTAGCGGGATAGAAGGCTTCAAAATCATTTAGTTTCCACCTGAAATCATTCGTGTCCAGCGAAATAGGTAAAGACCCGCTCAGCAGTCTACGCTCTCCTGCGGCGAACTTGATACTGTCACCTTGAGCTTGCTGAAAACCACGCCCCAATGAGCGGTTATAAAGATCGCAGGCTTCCCGAAACCGACTGTCGTAAGGACTGGGCGGTGGTTCTTTACTTTCACCCAGTAAATATAAATAGGCATATACGGCTGTTTGTAGATAAACATCGCTCGCACTCTGCTCTGAGACGCCCTCTGAGCCGTCTGTAGGCAATGACTCGCCATAGGCATAGCTTGCTTCAGCCAAGGCGAATAACAAATCTCGCCTCTCATCTGTTAAGGCTTTCTTGTGGAGATCGAGCAGAGCTTGCCTAGGATTTGAATCATAGACTTCCAGTAAATTGTAGCGATTCACCACAGCTTTAGCTTTGTTGCTCAGCGTACCTTTGTGATTAAGAGGGTTTGTTGTGGAAATTTGATAAGATTCTTCAGGTGTTACCTTGGTAACGCCGATGGGAGGAGCGCAGCCAGACAGGAGGAAAATCAATGTCAAACCTGATAGGTGGCAGATTTGGGGAATATCACATCTAAATAAGGTAAAAGTAGTCATTAGTAGTCCGTTCGAATTATTTTTTAGTTTTACTTCCAATTCTAGCGAAAAAACGTGAAATGTGTTAACCCTATATTCCAGAAATTAAAGAACTTTTCCGTTTACCCTGCGCTTGTCAATGAATGAATCGAAAAATTTAAGCCGATTTAGTTAATCTGTTCGTGTTGAGCTTATCAAAGCACCAACAAATTAACAGAAATTTCATGAGGCAAATAACATAAGACGATTTGAAGGAGCGGAGGTGATGAGTTAATGTTTTTATAGAACTTTACAAAATCAAACCTTCAAGCTTTGTAGCCATAATCGCTACTATGTCGCACCTGATGCCATTGAAGGGAACACCTTGATTTATCAAGGTCAACCTCAGTCAGTCTAAAAAGCTTGAACAATGACTATAGATTTTCAGATATTAAATTTCCAAGTTCAGCTGCGAAAACACTTTTATAATTAATCCATGTCATGCGTATGACATGGACGTTATTTATTAAAAGCTTCTGGCTGATTATTTTGTAGCAACCCATCCTTGTTGAACAAAGTATGCCGACAACTGGTCGGCAATTTCATCGGCATTTTGTGCTGCTAACTGTGCTGTGGCAGAATTGTAGGCACTAGAAGCACTTTTTGCAACCCCAGCCAGTTTAGCTGCGGCACTTGATGCCGCACCACCGGCTGCAGCACCCGGCTTATTGCCGCTGTCGGCGTGCGCTTTAAAGGCATACAATTCTTGTTGACTGGTGGCTGAAGGTGCAATTATTTGAACATCAGTATCAATAGACGATTGTCCTGCACCCAAGCCAATAAGTCCCCTACGCGCCTTATTGCCTTCATCAATACTGGTAAACCTACCTGCAATAAGAATTGAACCTGCTGTCGGTGGCTGGTTGCCATCTGTGCGTTGAGCATAAAAACCCATCTCAGTAATACGCTTTACCAATGCTGTCGCCAAGGCGTCTATCGCTTCATTACTTATTTGCGATTGATTTGTAGCTTCATTTTCCTGGGGTTTTAATTTAGAAAGTATTGAAGAGTCGCTCTTCACGTTTGCAGTATTTACCGTAAAATTGGCTACCAGAAGACTTTCAGGTTTGGCAATTTTAGCAATAGGTATAGCGGCTTGTTCTGGCTTTGTAGTATGAGTGCAAGCCCCCAGAGATACCACTAACAGTATTGCCAGCAGTAATTTAAAAATTGTAGATAATTTCATTGTGTTCCTTTTAAAGTCAAGGTTAATTAAGGCGTGACGGAAATAAGGTTCTTCTCGATTTAGCGGGGTAGCCACCAAATGTAGATGTTTCCGTGTTGAACCCTGAGCAGTCAACCCGGACCAAAACCCCTAAAAGTTGACCTTAAATCCTGCTTGGACCAGACGTGGGGCACCTGGCAGAATGCCTCGGGTCCGGTCGACTATATAAGTCTCATCGAGTAGATTTTTCAACGAAACGAAGATATCGGTATGCAATGGTTTGATGGTGTAGGTAGTTGCTGCATTGAGCACCACATAGTCATCGATTCGACCGAATTGACCATTACCATTGATCGGTGGATTGAGGGTGTTGGCAAAGTCACTGTATTGACTTGAAACATAGACGGTCTCCAGATGGATGTCAAACCCGACGGGATGCGAATAGCCAACGGTTGAGGTCAGGGTATGTTCAGGCGAATAGGGCAAGCGATTACCCTCGGCTGAACCTGCCACATAACCGTTCGGGCACGCCGAAGGTACACTGCCATCCACGGCCATACATTTGAACGGGGCGGTCATTTCAGCAGTGGCGACCCAAGTGTAGGCGAGTTGAAAATAGACATTGTGATCGGTATTGAACAGACTGCCAAAATCTTGCCGTCCGAACAACTCCACTCCCTGATAGAGCGCCGGTCCACTCGCAATCGGCGTCGTCCCGCCCGCAATACTGCCGACGGCATTCTGCTGCATGAAATCGGCATGGAAGAGGGTAAAGTCCAACTTCGAACCCTTATAAGGCTTGGTTCGAACGCCAACTTCATAATTCCAGCTCTTTTCCGGCCCGACATCGACCAAATTGCCGTTATTACTGATCGCATCCTCAACCCGCGGAGGTGCAAATCCGCCATGAAAGCCGAAAAAGGCACTGACAGCATCGAGGGGATTATAGTTGATGCCAAAAGCCGGCAAGATTTCAGTCAGAGCAGTTTGGCCGCCGGTTTGATTCAATTCATTCAGGCGCGTGAAATTGACATTTTCAATACGCAGCCCAGGTGTCAAACTCCAATCCCCCAGAATGAAACGGTTTTGAACGAATCCCGAATAAGCCTCAGTGTCCCGTTCATTGCGTTCACTGACCGTACCCGTGCGCGCCGTTGGACTGCTACCATTTTCCTGCACGCGATATTGTTCTTCGAAGTGGGCACGAAAACCGGCATTCAGCTCATTTTCAATTCCAAAAGCTTGATATTTGGCATTAATCCGGGGTTCAACACCATAAGAATAATAATCACGCAAACGACCCTGGGTCGAATTACAGGCATCAGGAATGACTGCATTACCACGAAGGCGATCATCCCTAAATGCATTGCCACATTGGGTATCCGTGGTCGTACTGGCCTGACGCCACCAGTCACGATGAAAATGCGTCCAATAAACATTGGTCATGAAGGTCAGATCTTCATTGAGCATGAATTCATGCGTGAGCGAAGTACCCCAACGATCAGTGGTCATTTCGTCATTTTTGAACGGATTATAGCGAACTCCGAAATTATGCATTTCCGCATCGGTAATCCCCGAATATGTCAATTGCGAATCTTCCTGGAAATAATTTGCCCGCAGCGTGAGGGCGTTGCGTGCATCGATATCGTAAATGGTTTTCAGATTGAAATCGTTGATGTCCGAATGGGTATTGTCGCGTGCGCCTTCGCTTTCTTTGTGGGTAATATCCAGCAAGGCCCCCAGGGATCCATAGGTGCCACCGTAATTGAAATGGCTGTTGTAAAAATCCCGGGTACCACCGGTAAAGGTCAAGGCCCCTCCGGGGGTGCTCGGGGGATTGGGTGTCAAATAATTGATCGTGCCTGAAATGGTTTGCGGTCCGAATAAAATTTGTCCGGGACCTTTCAATACCTCGATGCTCGAGAACCGTTCGATCGGTGGATGGTAATAGCTCGCATTGTCCCCGTAGGGGGCATACGACAATGGAATGCCGTCCTCCAGTAGTAAAGTCTTGGTCGAACGTGTCGGATTCATGCCGCGAATCCCGATATTGGGCCGCATTCCAAAGCCTTCCTCATCCCGGACATTGACGCCCGGTATCTTACGCAAGGCCTCATTGGTGTTGAACACATGGCTTTCGAACAAGTCTTTCTGTTTGATCACGTCCACCGTACCGGCTATATGTTTGATATCGTCGGCGGCTTCGACAATTTCGACGACTGGCATTTCAAGCACGTCTGGCGACGCTGGCGAATCCTGGCTGGCCTCTTGGGCCGAAACACTGGCAACCTGACTCAACATCAGGCATAACAGAACGGCATTTTCTTTATTTATAATCATAATGACTCGCTAAATCTACTATTTTGAATACGACATAGTGTAAATAAGAAAAAAACAAGTGTAAATAATAATAATTATCATTTGCAAAAAAATCATCCAGAGCCGTGCATTGCCTCGAAACGTTAAGGGCGTTGTCGATAGCCAAGTTACTTGGTCTGATGAAGCGGCTAAAATTTATGTTCCTGACAAGGCCCCTATTCTTCATTTTTAGATTTTTTGGCAATCAAAAAACCAATCCTTCTGCTCTTTTCAAATTTGCTAATTGAATATCCCAGCAGACAAAAATTAGCGCTATCATTAATCCATGCAGACGGTTCAAGCAGAGGAGCCAATTAGGGCGGTTTCGCGACAGCAAACCGCCATCAGAGTATCGAGCGCCGAGTGGCAGATTGCCTAAAGGCGAATCCCCTTACAGCGTTAATGACATCCGTCACCTTTTTAAATCCACTGATTCTGCGCCAATCTTTTTCAGCAGCCAGGGCCATTTGAAATACTAAACCGAGCAAGGTCAGGCGCGAAACACTTTCGGGAAAACGGGTCTCAGCAGGTAGCCTGACCGACAGAGTTCCGTTATTGATAAAAACCGATCCTATTGCCATCAAGCCCCCTGTAGATGTTATGGGATAATTGTTGAGTGCTGGAAGTATATTGCAACTTTATAGAGCTAAAAACTGCACCGCAGTTTTACATAGTTAATTTTCAAGATGAAATAGTGGTTGTGTATCAGAAGGGAGATTCTAACCATCAACATCAAATTGTCGCCTTGCGTCAACGTGGAGCAGATAAAATTTTACCCAGTCCCCAATGTTGCACATCTTATTACCTAAAATAACATGGCTTCTATATAATTGAGCTATAAAATCCACTATTTCACGCTAATCGGCATTTGCAAAATATTGATATTACAAGGAGAAAATTTTTGAAGCCCTCTTTTTACGACCTAAATTATTCTGATTTAGAAACGGTTATACATCAAAATAATTTAAACCGATCAGCAGCAGCGGTGCTTTTTAATTGGCATTATAAGAAAAAAGAAGCCGCTCAGTGCTTTGATAATATTGCTAAAAGCTCATTGGACTTTTTTGAAAAAAATTTCGACTTTTCTCTGCCTGAAATCGATACGGTTCATGAGTCAACAAAAGATCGAACCGTAAAATTTCTGTTTAAACTTAAAGACAATCATAAAGTTGAAACCGTCCTTATTCCATTTCAGAATAAATATTCCATTTGCCTGTCATCGCAAGTTGGCTGTGCAATGAATTGTTCCTTTTGTTTTACCGGAGAACAAGGGCTTAAACGAAATTTGACGACCAGTGAAATTGTTGGCCAGTTTTTAAAGGCTTGGCGTTGGCTGGCAACAAACAGGCCTGGGGAAGAGCGAATTTTAAATATTGTGTTTATGGGCCAAGGCGAGCCTTTACATAATTTTGATGCCGTTAAAAAAGCCTGTGAAATTTTTTTATCGCAATACGGCACTTCAATTGGCGTTCAAAAAATTACGGTTTCGACGGCAGGTTATATTCCCGGACTTAAAAGATGGAGTCAGGAAATTCCAAGGGTGAACCTTGCGTTATCGCTTCATTCTACCCTTGAAGAAAAGCGCAATGAACTTATTCCGATTAATAAAAAATATCCGCTCGATGAGGTATTGACCTATATTGACAAGATCCCTTTAAATAAAAAGCAATTTATTACCTATGAATATATTCTGATTAAGGATTTTAATGATTCCCCAGCGGATGCTAAACAATTGGGAACGCTACTAACTGGAAGAACTGCTTATATAAACTTAATTCCTTTTAACGCATTCCCAGGGTCGCGCTACCAGCCTCCTAATTTGGATAAAGTTGAACAATTTAAAGAAGTTTTAGATACTTTTAAAATTCCAACCTTAATAAGAACGGCTAAAGGCGATGATGTCTTAGCCGCCTGTGGTCAACTCAATTCTAAAGATTAAATAGCTACCAAGCCAGTGAGTCATGATTGTCCTCCGAGGTTTTACCACGGGCTTCTGGCAATTTCCGACGCTATCAGGCAAGATCGATTTGAAAACAAATGGATATAAAAAGTTGCAAGGCCTTCGGCGAAGTTGTCATCCTGCAATCGCGACAATAATGTATACACCCCGTCCATCTGCTATAGCCCTCCACGATAAGCATTAACTCACCCTATCTTAATCGGTCACCAGTCAAACGCTGTTTAAAATAATCAATCAGGGAGCATTCGAAATCACAAATTGAAGCTTTTTACGGCGTCGTTTCAATGCTCGGTATTTATTGAATATTTCTATCTAAGCATCAAATATTTGCATGGTTTAACTCAAATACCACATCTTGGTTTACGAGCGACATTGTTATATTATATGGTGATAGAGTCATTTTTTTCTCGTCAATAAACGAGGCTTTCGATTCTAAATCTCAATAAATCAAAGAAGGCAAAAATGTCACTAGAAATTAATTCATCAAACCAAAAAGGGCTTTTCGATCTCAACCGGACTTCGGCGTTAACCGATGGGGTTTTTGCCATCGTAGTTACGCTATTGGTTTTAGGAATCGATTTACCAGATGATCATAATTTTTCCGAAGACGGCTTATATAAATTTTTGGAACGAATCAGTTTCGAGCTTTTATTGTACGGGGTTAGTTTCTGGATAGCCGTCACCTATTGGCTGCAACAGGCCGCAATTATGCAATATTACCAAAAAGGAAATCGTACCTTGGTATGGATTAATTTGTTTTTTCTATTTCCAGTGACCTTGCTGCCTTTCGTCACTGAGCTTAGGGGAACTTATCCGCATGAGGAATTGATGACGGTGCTCTTCGGCTGTTTACAAATCTTGATCGGTATAGCATTAATTTTACTTTGGAATTATTCCAAACATCATCCCTATTTGCTGGTCTGTCCTATAGATGACACTTTTCGCAAAAAAGTCACTCAGAGAATGTTGATCAGTCCAATCATTATCAGCATGCTCGCAATGGCATTTTCCTATGTAAACATAAAGCTCAGTGCAGTCCTGTTTATGTCTATTCCTCTATATTATCTGTCACATCGGGAAATAGACCAACGTTGGCTTGAGTCACCCCCTGATCGCTAATTAAAAGAGATTTCAAGCATTTATCCTTGCTTAACATAATTACCCAATTGAACACAATAATATAATTACCATCGAAATCCTTGAATCTGTATAAAGGACAAAACCATAGCCGATCAGCAGGAGTTGGTAAATTATTTTTCAAAACAGCTTAAAGAGCAACTAGGTCAAAAATTCCAAGTCGTCAATAAGTCTGGACAGGGGTGCTTAAGCATACCGTGGCAATTACCGATGCAGACACGGCAACTCCCGTACTGCGCTCTATTTCGATGATCGTGCCACAAGCCCATGTCGTGAGCAATTTGGACTATTTAGCAACAGGGACCTTTCCATTCGTAGGTAGCGCCCAGGGAGAAGCGAAAATTACTGACGCGGTGACCGGTGAATTATTAGCCGCTGGCGTCGACAAGCGCATTGGTGGCGGTAATCTAAGCACTGGTTTTCAATGGCAATTGGGTGATGCCGAAAATGCTGTTAACAAGTGGTGCGAAATGATCACCAACCGCTTAGCTTCATGGACTTCAGGCACCGCAATACCTTAAGCCATCCGGAATTAAAACGAAAATTACGCCGCATCTTCGTTAATGGATGTTACCCCAGCAACGCTCAATTTAGACAGTCTGGCGTCGAGACAGGTTAATCGAAGCACGCTCTAAAGCCTCCACTGGGGGCTTGTCGGCAGCACCCATGCTGCCGACAGCCTCGCTTAACGACACCTTTATTTGGCATCAAAACGTAATCTCGACGATTGGGAAAGACAAACCGGAACAGATCAAAATTTAACCCTTAGAAAACAGCCAGTCACGCACGCCTAATCCAGCGGCCATGCCGGTGGCAAAACAAGCGCTTAATAAATATCCTCCCGTTGGCGCTTCCCAATCGAGCATTTCTCCGGCACAAAATATGCCCGGCAACTTTCGAAGCATCAACTGCGCATCCAGCTCGTCAAAAACCACCCCGCCAGCGCTACTAATTGCCTCATCTAATGGACGCGTCGCGACCAGTTTTATGGGGAGCGCCTTGATCGTGGCACTCAATGTTGAAACTGATGCGCAATCTTCAGCACTTAACACTTCCCGAAGTAAAGCCGATTTTACGCCGTCAAGATTAACCCGCTTGCGCAAATAATTAGCCATCGACATTTTAGCGCGCGGTGCCGACAATTGTTGAACCAGCCAAGCGACAGATCGATTCGGGAGCAAGTCGATATAACAGGTGGCCGAACTTTCAGCAATAATTTCATCGCGCAATGGCGCCGATAAGGCATAGACCAAGCCTCCCTCGATACCTTCCTCAGTGAGCATTAATTCGCCCAGTTGTTCAAAATGCTCCCCCGCGCGATTATCAAATAATAATTTGACTCCTTTTAAGGGATGACCTGCAAAACGCTGTTTAAAATAATCACTCCAGGGCGTTTCGAAACCACAATTTGAGGGTTTCAATGGCGCAGTGGCAATTCCCCGCTGCTGAAATACTTCAATCCAAGCCCCTGTTGAACCCAGCCTCGCCCAACTCCCACCGCCAAGCGCCAACACTACGGCATCGAAGCTTGTCACTACCGAACCGTTCGGACCTGCAAAATGTAAGGTAAGTGGGTCATTATCAAGCCAGCCCAGCCAGCGATGGCGCACCTGAAATTTCACCCCGGCGCTTCGAAGCCTGTGTAACCATAAACGCAGCAATGGCGCAGCTTTCATATCCTCTGGAAAAACCCGTCCGGAACTTCCTACAAAGGTCGCAATGCCTAAAGTGCTTAACCAGGATCTTAATTGGCCTGGGCCAAATTGTTCGAGATGACTTTGAAGTAATGCTTGACGGCTACCATAACGCGATAAAAACGGCTCAAAAGACTCCGCATGGGTGATATTCATCCCGCCTTTTCCCGCCATCAAAAACTTTCGACCGACCGAGGGCATACTATCAAACAAGGTAATGCCAATGCCCGCAAGACTCAATACTTCAGCCGCCATCAAACCAGCGGGCCCTCCTCCAATAATGGCAACAGAATATTGAGGTAAAGTTGACAATGCTTGCATGGTTTAGCTCTATTTACGAAAAATAACGATCGCTTTGATTATACAGGAGGCCTTGAAAATTCAAGCCGATGGTTAGGCGAACGCCTCAATATTCGATTTCATACAGCACACCGCCGCCACTACCCCCGGAATTAGCGCCGGTATTGGTCGTAGCACTGGTACCGACCGCCCCTTCAATTTTAAAGCCTTTAGTAATATCGATCTGGACATTGGCTTGAGTCTGACTTCCGGTAAGTCCCTGCTTCACGCCTAAATACACTCCTGGAGCAATATAGCGACCTGCCGCCAAACTTGGGCCACCGACATTATCAACTGCCAATTTATCGAGCTTCAAGGTCTTACGCACAGTAGCAAGCGGGTCGCGGTTGGGCACCAAGCCAGTTAAGGTAACCAAGGCCGACGAGATTTGCACCATTTCCATTGCACTTAATGAACTGCTGCTGCGTTTGAACAATAAATAAGTCAGCACCTCATCCTGCGGCAGTTCAGGAGCGCTACTTAAGGTAATTTTAGGATTGCGTGCGGAGCCGTTGATATTAATATAGGCACTAACATTATCACCCTTGGAACTGGCGACAAAATCAAGTTCGGGATCTGTTAAGCCACCGTCATCAAAACCAATTCGACCTTTATCGAAATGAAGCGTTTTGCCGGCCAAACTAAATTGACCGCGGCGCATTTCAAACGCTCCACTGGATTGAGGTTTAGTGATATCCCCCTTCAAATGAATACGCCCGCCAAGTTCGGCATCCATTCCACGCCCACGCACATAGATTTCGTCCAACGCGTCGATTATCAGATTCAGCCGCATATTTGAGGCGGCTTTTGGCTTGGCGGGTTCCGGGCTTGAGCCGTATTCGCGAACCTCAAGCTCCGCGATAGTTGGCGGTAATTGTTCGGGGATGCGAATTTCCGCGTGGTTGATATCCACCCGACCACTCACCTCAAGTACATCCTGGACAAACCCTTTGAGCGCAATATCGCTATTAAGATTGACGGTAAGAAGATCGCTCGATAACAAGCGCGCATTTCGGGCCGTCACGCTGACATCAAGTGGGACGTTTTTGGTTAACAATTGCGAATGCCCTTTGATCGCGAGTGTTCCCTTGCCGGAACGGGCATCAAAATGGAAAGCTTCCCCGGTGTCGCCAACGCTGTTTAATTCGCCAGTCAATTCACGGATACGAATTCCCTGCGTGTAATCAAAAAATTCTCCCTGAGTGAGCTGAAGGCTCAACTTAGGGTGCGGCGCAGTTAAGTTGCCGGTAATATCAGCCGCCAACGCGATTTTTCCCCGCGCACGCCGCCCATCGGCGCGCAGAAACATATCGGTCAGCGCAAGATCGAGATTCCCCTGCAGATGCAGGTCCATCGGCTCAGTCTGATTGTAGGGAAGCTGGCCGCTTAAGTGTAATTTATCCGTTGCCCCATCAGTAAGATCTACAGTCATCGTTGCGGCAGTCCCGTTCAGTTCGGCCTGCCCTTGTAAGGTCATGCTAGGTGAAAGAGGTTGTTTTCCCTGTTGAAATTTAAGTTTGTCGACCTTAAATTCGACGGTTCCCAGCGGTGCCTGGGGGTTACCTGAAAGCGTTGCCTCCGCTTGCAACAAGCCTTCGGTTTGATAATTGGGCAACACCGAATTCAGGATACTAAGCGGTAAATCACGCAGCGACACCGTCAACGCCAGAGCGGGACTAATCGTTCCGTTGAGCGCAAAAACAGCCTGCTCGAAACCAAATCGAGATGCCTGCACATTAAGTCCATTCGCAAAATCAAGCTGGGTGGGTTCCAATAATGTTAGCTGTTTGCCCTGCAAATCCAGGACAAGATTCGAAACGGTTAGGTTTTGCTCGGGGAGATTCAGCTGCGCAGCTGCGTTCAATTGTGTCTGCTGGCCATTTTGCTGATCCACGACCCCCAAAAGTTTTAGCTGCAACGCCGTTAGCGGGCCATTGAAGTTCAACTGGGTCCGACCTTTTAAAGCATTGGCCTGAATGCCGTCAACGGTCATTTGACCCTTGAGTGAAGGGTTGGCAATACTGTCGATCATCTGCAAATTCAGATTTGCCTGTTCGAAACGAGTCGTTTCATTCAGACTAATCGGACCGGTGACCAGTTGCAAGCGAGTGATTTGTGGAGTGGTTTGAAGATCGGCCTTAAGTGCGCCAGACCACGGCAAACCAGAAAAAGACTGCAAATCAGCCAATTGCCCGATATTCAACGCAAGTGTTCCGGTCGGCCAACTGGCCCCTTTTGGCAACGTCATCTTGCCTTTGACCTGGGCACTTTTCCAATCAGCATGCTCAATCAGAAACTCCGCACCCGCATCCGCTAATAACTGCCCCTTGATGGTCAGATTGACCGGCGCATTTGCAAATTGCCCCTGCACCGCGATCTGACCGGTCGGCAAGGTATTGATATCCTGGAGCGCCAGTTTCGCGTTTAATTGCCCGGTCTGTAGATCATGGGTCGCCAATTGCCCCTTAAAATCAGCGGTCAAGGCGGGGTGCTCCATAGAGCCGAACAGTTGCCCTTGCGCATTCATATTGCCGGTCAGATTTGCCGATAACGCACTCAAATCGGTTAAGGAAGTTTGCCAATCGAATTTTAACTGTTCAGCAAAATAGCTGCCCTTAGCGTCTACATGCAGCTCCTGACCGGATATGTTCAGGGCTGACAATTGAACGCCTTGTTCAAGCAGATTTAGAGATGCTTTGAATTGCGGGGCTTTACCAAGCAATTTCATTACGGCGGGATCGGCCTTGGTTAATGCCAGCTGCGTGTTAAGATCGACTTTTACCGGGGAAGCAAGTGCGGCTTTCAGCGTAATATTTGCCTTACCCTGCGCGTCGATTCCAGCTAACCCGGACCACGGTTTAAGTTCAGGAATGTTCATAACCACATCAAGCAACTGCGCACCGGCCAGCTGAACACTACCGTCAGCGCTAAGCAAAGGATGCTGCAGGCGAATATTGACCTGCTGATTCGGATCGGTGAATCGAAGTCCGGCCTCTAAGCGAACGGGCGCTTTTTCGAGCAACTTCGGCGGCACACCTGGAACAAGCAAGCCCTGAATTTCAGCATGCATCTGCATTGCTTGTTGATCGGCGCGTGATTCGACCTTAAGCGATTGCACCTGCGCGCCTTTTGCCTTCAAACCAGTCAAACTGAGTTCGCCATTAATTCCGGGAGTGGCAAACGGGCCTTGCACCTTAGCGTTTAACGCCAGCGTTTGCCAGGCCACATCGGGGGCCGGTTGCATCGCCGGCGCCTTGGCGTTAAGAGTCAGATCAAGCTGTTGTTGCACTAAATTAATTGGGCCATGCAACTGCCCATCAAATAATCCGGCCCGAATTGAAATCGCCGCGTCAACAGCGGATTTAGGGCCATGTAACTCAGCCGAAACCATCAAGGCCCCCAAATCAGGTAATGTAAGCATTTGACTGATTAAGCCACCAGGAGCTTCGTCAACCTGTAAATTCAGCGTTAACAACTCCGCTAAAGCACCAGTTAAACGATAATCGGCTTGACTATCCAGTCGATGTAGACTGACATTTACCGATCCTTGTTCAAGGCTTGTCATCTGAAGCGCACCCTCGATTTGCAATTGCGCGGCGACGCCTAAAATCGGCGTCGCAAGATTAAGTTGCTTGATTTGAAGGTCTGACAACTCAATAGCTAACGGGAGTGCTGGATTTTCCTGATCCGAAGCTTCTTGGCTTTTAGGTAATCGTTCAAGATCGAGTTGCGCAATATGCACAGCGTCGATAGCGGCCACTTTTTTGAGTAACTGACTTGGCCGCCAGTTCAACTCAAGCTCATGTAGCACTAACCACATGCCCTCGGCATCATGGACTTCGAGACGCGCTATCGATAAAGCATCCGGAAATCGACCATTCAGGCCGGAAACTCGCACATTGCCCTTACTCAGTTCGGTCACATAACCGGCAAGCCGTTCGCGCCCGTCCGGGGTATTAGCGATAACAGCTAATACCAATAGCGTAGCCAAGATAAGGCCGAACAAAACACTGCCGAGCAGACTGATACCAATAAAGAGCTTTTTAAAACCCGCCAACATCAGAACGCCTGCCCGAGACTGACATACAATTCAAACGAACCACTATCGGGTTGTGGGTTCACCGGCAAGCCAAGATCGACCCGAATCGGCCCGAACGAGGTGTAATAACGTACCCCGGCCCCCGCGCCCAAGCGCCACGGACTAGTGAACGGCGGTCCGCTTTCACTCACTTGTCCGGCATCGACAAATCCGACCATGCCCCAATTCTCCAAAAAGCGCTGCCGAAATTCTATGGTCGCGGCGGACATGGCCGAACCACCCTTTGGTTTATTATCACTAAAACGTGGCCCAATCGACTGATAGCTGTAGCCTCTCACGGTCGCGCTCCCGCCTGCATAAGCGCGTTTATCCGGCGGCAGGCCATCACGCCCAACGCCCTGATTATCGACTACCAAACCGCGTAAAGCTAAAACGCTTTGGCCGCTATCGGTAAAATCAAAATAAGTTGATGCCGAAAGTTGGGTTTGCAGGAAGATTGAGGTCGACTGACCTGCAATCGGCTTGGTCGGGGTCAAGGTTAGCGCCGCACGAATTCCGGCGGTCGGCTCCATCAGGTTGTTGCTACTGTCGTACTTCACGAGCAGCGGCACACTTAACAAGGTGTAATTATGCGTTTCCTCGTCCTGAGTAATTTGAGAGCGTTCCCCGGCCAGCCCGAACGAAGCACTCCAATGCTGAGCAAGCTTGCGCTGCAACATGATATCGCCCATTGCGCCTATCTGATCATAAGCAATCAAATGTTGTTTAAAGACTCGAAGATTCGTTTGCAAAGACTGTTCACGTTGCCAAAAATCTGGCTTGATAAAAGCGGCCGCAAGATTATAGCCGATACCAATTGTGCTATTACCGGCCAACTGGGTAATTGCTCCGGTCAAATTCAGCTGCTCGGCATTACCAAGCAAGTTCCGATGCTGCCAAGCCACCGATAAGCTGCCGCCCAAGTCGGTGTAAAAACTCGCCCCCACATTTAATGCTCGCGGGGGACGTTCGACCACTCGATAATCGAGCACCAGACGTTGATTGGCATCGAGCATTTCTTCAGTTTTGGCTTGCACCGACGAAAAAATTCCCAGCGAAGCCAAATCCAGGCGATTTTTTTCGATTTGAATCGGATCAAAACGATCACCCGGTTTAACTTGCAAGCGTTGGCGGACAAAACTTTCATTGACGCGGGTTAAACCCTTGAAATTAATCGCCCCCAAATCCAAGCGCGCACCGGATTCGACATGATAAACGATGTCGAGCTGAGCGGCATCGGGCACCAGAAAGGCAATCGGGGTTTCAACTTTTGCCTGGGCGTAGCCGTCCGTTTGCAGAGCTTGCAGCAGCTTTTCACGGGCGGCCAGCACATCATTAGCCAGAGCCGGAGCGCCCTCGACCAAGCCCAACTGGCTCTTGAAAGCTTCGGGTAGGTTGCCCTGCACGTCGATCTTACGTAAATGAAATAGGGGACCGGGTTCAACCGAAACGTCGACATTTACTGCTTGCTCAGCGGAAGTTTTTTCGAGAACCGTAAACAGCGTCGAATCATCCAATGGCAAACCGGCAATTTGAATACGAATACGGCTCTGATAATAGCCAAAACTGCGCAATACTTTGTCGAAACGTTCCTGATCCGATTGAGCCCGAGCGACTAATGCGAAAGGATCAACCGGCGCCAGTTCCTTTAATTTGATCAGCGTAGCGACTTCCTTAAGCGTTTGCTGGACGTTATCGAGGTCTTTAACCTTGATATTGACGTTGTACCGTTGCGGATCGGCCGCCTCAACCATCCCCGCACTTATCATCAAGATTAAGCTGCAAAAAGTCTTTAACCGAAAATGCATCGCAATAAACGGTGGTCAGGATATAGCTTGCTTAAGGAAAAAACAGTCACCAGCACCGCTCAATGGAGTGCGTTTTCTTTGCGTAACAATAAACTATGGGGGGACGGGCCGGTAAGCTTCAGCGCACCATCTTCAGTCGCCTCAACGCGCAGTACCTCAGCAAACGTTTGTAACAAGCGTTGTTCCTGTTCCATCAAAGCTGGCGCGCAAGCCATCCGCGTCGTTGCTGTTTTGTTGATCGACAGGGACGTTCCATCAAACGTATAGCCTCCCATAAAGCGATTGCATCCTGCTGAACCTGAAATGCTTTGCTTTTCATCGAAGGTAATATTCAGATGCGACGAGTCTATGATGCCCCGCTGATCAAGATCTTCAATACGCCAGTTGCCTTTGAGATCCAACGCGCTGCCCTCACGATGCAAATCTCCCGCGCAACTACTAAGAACAACGCTGGACAATATGACTGGCAGCATAACTTTTGCTTTCATAGGCTATATTCCTGAAACGATTGATTAAAAAAAGCGCAGTTCCGGCACGCATAAGGTCACCGCCACTCGCCGTGATAGTTTAATCGATCGTCAGGATTGTGTATTAATTTAACTAATCAAACGTATTTGATGTCATTTAGAAAAGAGTCAATCTGATATTCGTTTGACCAAAGCATGTTTATGCCTTTAACTCTTAAGATATTCAACGATTCCCAAACTCCACGTTTGGGAACCCGTAAAACCCTAAGGAGTGGCTATCAACCTAAAAAAACCTGATAGGCGATTATTTTGCATACCCTGCTAACTGTTCTTAGTATTTGGATATTTTCGAAATACCGACCGCCGCACGTAGTTCTTGCATAAACGGCATACTTAAATCACGAGCCTTCTTGGCACCTTCCTGCAATTGCGTTTCGATATGTTCGGGTGCTTGCAATAAGGCTTCGTAGAGCTCACGGGCGGGGGCAATGTGTTCGTTAATGTGCTCGAACAGAATGGTTTTCATCTCGCCCCAACCGATACCTTCGGCGTAACGTTGACGAATATGGGCCACTTCGCCGGGAGTCGCAAACGCCTGATAAGTGCTGAATAGCGTACAGGTGTCGGGGTCTTTCGGTTCGCCGGGTTCAAGAGAGTTGGTTTTAATTTTATTGATTTGTTTTTTTAATTTCTTTTCGGGTTCGAACAGCGGAATCGTGTTGTTATAACTTTTGCTCATCTTTCGACCATCCAAACCGAGCAGAGTCGCGCCATTTGCTTCGACGACCGCTTCCGGCAGTACAAAGTGTTCACCGTAGATATGATTAAACCGTGCAGCAATATCACGCGCCATTTCAATATGCTGGATTTGATCTTTGCCGACCGGCACTTGATTGGCTTTGAACATCAGAATATCGGCAGCCATCAATACCGGATAGCTGAACAAGCCCATGGTAATACCTTTATCCGGATCGGTTGATTCATCCTGTTCATTTTCAGCCACTGCAGCTTTATAGGCATGAGCACGATTCATTAGCCCCTTGGCGGTTACGCAACTGAGCATCCAGCTTAATTCAAGAATTTCGGGCACATCGGATTGCCGGTAAAAAATCGCATTGGAGGTATCCAATCCCAAAGCCAGCCAAGTCGCCGCAATTTCCAAACTCGACTGCTTTACCCGTTCCGGTTCCTGACACTTAATCAAGGCATGATAATCCGCTAAAAAATAAAACGGCATGACCTGAGGATTTTTACTTGCCGCAATCGCCGGACGGATCGCTCCCACGTAATTGCCCAAATGCGGCGTGCCAGTGGTCGTGATGCCCGTTAAAACATGTGCTTTGTTCATTAAATATACTCGCTATGGATTGAAAACAAAAAATAGGGGAAATGATGTCATCGCTGAAGTTGATAATCTTGAAGATTTATCATCAAACCACTAAAGTCCGGTTATCTTAAGGCCATAGGATGTGCTGAGGAACGAAGAGCATCATTCGCGTCGGATATTCTCGAACGATGCGCCTCCTGTCGTCGGCACATCCTATTAATGCATCTTATGACCATGGATTTGATAATCTCTGAAGAGAAAATCATCACGTCGCTAAAGTTGGCCCCAATCAAATCGGTTATCTTAGCGACTAAGCACTACTTGCGCAACGATCAGAAAATCTCTGCAGATTCACTTGACTCGAAAGCTCGATGCCATCAAGCAAATGCGCGACAAAATGTCGACTGTACCCAGGAATCAATAAGCTCCCTTTCGAGCCAAATCCATTAAAAAGTAAAAGCTGAGCAAATTTGGGATGCCTGCCGATCACCGGTTGCTTGTCGAGCGTACAAGGACGTATACCGGCCTGATGCTTCAAAATAGGCGCGTTGGATAAATCAAGCGAATGTGCTTTGAAGTGATCAATCAGGCTATTTTTTGCGGCCACACTAGGAATCACGTCAAGATTTTCACGATCATAGCTGGCGCCGATTCGAAGCTGCTGATCACTCAGCGGGATCAACCATTGGCCGGTATTCAAGATCGCGTCAGGCAAGCTGAATTGGTTGCCTAGCGTTAAAATCTCACCTTTGACGGATTGAAACGGCACCCACGAAAACCAGGGATTGTGACTGATTCGATAACCCTCACAAAAAACCAGTTGGCTGGTTTGGATATTGCGCCATTGAATGGCATTGCCGATCTGGATATCTCGATAATCAATATCGGCCAAGTGATAGCAGTTCTGCGCAATAAAAAACATTTTTAAGGCGGCCAAGAGCGGTGCCGTTAACAAATAACCGGTTTGCTTCTGGATTAAATAACCAAAAGAAGACAATTGAATACCGGTGTTTTCAAAGTCGGTTTCAATCCTGTCGACCACATAATCCCGATAGTTTGGGTCGATAAGGCGCTTTTGGGCGTAACTCAGTTCTTGAGCATTTTTAAGAACTCTGAACATCGACTTTTCGACATAAAAGCGCTGCCGAAATAGCTGTTCCAATTGGGCATAACAGTCTTTAGCAATGGGGAGAAACTCGTCAACACCTGACGTTTTAACCAAACGAATCCCCGTCACCGGATTGATCAGACCTGCTGCGACTTGAGAAGCGCTTTCGAGTCCATTGTCAACAATAGCGACTTTACAGCCACATTGAATAAGCTCAAAAGCAAGTAAACTACCTGCCAGTCCCTGACCAATGATTAGATAGTCAACCCGCGTTGGCATTATTTCGGGCTAAGCGCAACACCCTTGAATACGATACCTTCCCAACCGTATTTCATAAAGTTACGGATATTCTGATGATCAGTACCGTCTGGATGATTTAACACGTCCAGCCAATAATAATCACCAAATAAACTGAGCGTTTGTGAC
This sequence comes from Methylococcaceae bacterium, assembly GCA_947505105.1. Taxonomy (GTDB): domain Bacteria; phylum Pseudomonadota; class Gammaproteobacteria; order Methylococcales; family Methylomonadaceae; genus SXIZ01. Next base: position 23,192 of record CANNKG010000064.1, read on the forward strand.
GGATCGAGTCCATTTAATTGAGCGAAAGCGAATAATCGGCAAGATCCTTCGTTTTGACCCGCAGTATTAATCAGTTGGTCCTGACCTAAACCATTATGAAATTCAACTGGTTGATAATGATAATTCTCGGCAATGACTACGAGTGTATCTTGAAACGACACCCGTTCTGAAGTGTGGATTTTTTGAAGAAATGAAGATAGAGACATGCGTGAAAAAAAATAAGTGTAAAAAAGCTAACCTACCCGCTAGAACTCCGGTGGGCATCGGATTCAGGTTAGCTTCTTTAATTGCGCCTGTCAATTGTCAAGGTCATTCAGATACAAATCTTCGATTAATTTTAGTTCTTCACGCGTTAACATAACTCTAGCGGGTTTACGCATAGAAAAATGCTGTTCTGTGTGATCATATTGGCGACGGTCAGGGGAACGTCGATCATTGGATCGCCTTGTATTTGTCCGACGGTCGGATTTAGGCCAAACATGATAATTTTCTTGAATATTCGCAATCCACTGAGGAGACTCGAAAGGATAGTTAACACTCCGTCGATCATTGACCCGCCGAGACTAGGCTGTCGAAATAAGTCCCTCTGTCCCAGTTATTTTACTCCCGATTTTTGGCTTGCAATATTGTTGAAAAAAGCTTGGCGTTTTTTTCGAACAGTGTAAGGAATGTTATCTTTTTCCCACATTTCCACG
>CANNKG010000065.1 GCA_947505105.1 Methylococcaceae bacterium
GTCGCGTGCGCAGTTATTTGTTTACTTGCCGAAAAAATAATGTTTCTGCCACAACGGCTCTTGAACTTCTATTCGACGGAAAAATGCCTGATTTTATGTTGTAAGTGTTCGGACGACCGTTACGGTTTTGAATTACGCTGAATAGTTACAAATTTTTTTAAATAACTGATGAAACTATACAAACAAATTCATACGTGTTTAAAAAAAGCTTATCCGCTCAACTGACAGGCAACCAGGCAAAACTCATTGGAAAGATTTGCTACGGGTAGTCCTGTCGATCAAGGCTGGAAAGATTTCATCGTCGACATTGTTCGCAAGTTGAGCAACTATAGCCGTAAAAACCGGCTATATAAGGCTTTCAGGGAATTAAGCAAACAAATTACGGCGACCACAAATAAAGTGGGAGCGTACAACGGATTCTCAAAATGGCTGTTTTTCAGCGGTGATGCCGTTATCGCCGACAACGATCCCGAAGAACAGGAAAAGGTCATTAAGTATAACAATCTGGTGGCTAATGCCGTTATCTTCCAAAACGTGGTGGATCAGACGCGGATATTGCGAATGCTCAAAGAAGAGGGTTTTCCGATAAACCGGGAGGATGTCGCTACTTTAAGTCCTTACGTCACAAGCCATATCAAGTGTTTTGGCGATTACATTATCGATTCCAATGCCATTCCTGAACCTATAGATCGAACATTGCCGATATAATCAACCAAGTTTGCCACTATGTCCTATTTTTACACGTATGTCCGGCTGTATCCGAAACGTATGCGCAAGGTTGCCGGTTGGGATGATTCCCTTTTAACCGAAATTTTGGCTCAGGTATTTTAATGAGGTAGCCCTGACTCTTCATTAGTGTTGACTGATTAGTTTATTGTTTACTGGCGCTGACGAATCATCTGAAACGTAAGGCTTCACCGGGTAAATCCGTCCCGATGGCGTTTTGATGTTATTTATTTTGGTCTGATTATTCTTTACTGGCACCAAGGATTGCTTTGAAACTTGGGGCGTCACGGAGGCAACCGATGACGGGAGTTGCATCTTGATGTGACTATAGTCCACTTTTGGGATATTGCTTGCTGATGACTTGCGCGATGATTGAACGGGGACAGGGTAAGTTGGTACTGGTATTTTAAGGTTATTCGTGGATTGTGGATTGGTATTATTTACCGGCGCTGACGATTGCCCTACAACGGGAAGAGTCGGGGGCGGTATTTTGATGTTATCCCTTGCTTGTGAATTTGTATTACTCAATGGCCGCGTAGAAGATTCTGGCTTTTTCGGATAATCCTTAACAAGTTTATCCTTTTCAGTAGCAGTCGTTGTTCTCTGATTATTTGCACTTTCTTCTAAATGTACTGGCGCTAATAATAAATAATTAATTTGCTCTAGATCCTGCTGAGTAATATCACTTACCGCATGCTTTAACTTGATACGGTTGATAATGTAGTCATAAATTGATTGAGCATAATCACGGTTTGCGCGATATAAATTACGTTGCTCGATCAATACTTCGACTATGGTTCGGGTGCCAACACTCATCCCTTCTTCAGTCGCTTCAAGCGCTTTCTTGGAAGACTCGACCGCAGTATGGAGCGCTTTTGCTTTGCTGATGCTGGAAATAACTCCGCGATAGGCATCGTTCACGTCACGGTGAACGGTTCGGCGTTGTCCTAATAGTTTTTCTTTATCCGCTTCGAATTCGGCAGTGGATTGTCTGACTTTCGAGCTCGTACCTCCGCCTGCATACAAAGGCACATTCAATTGGAGGCCCACGGCTTCGGTATCGCCTTGGAGACCGAATGAACTATTTGTATATTGTTGACTGTAAGAGGCAATTAAATCAACCTGCGGTAAATGACCGCTCCACTGAATTTCTATCGCTTTGCGAGACACTTCGACTTGATTGGTTAACGCAATAATCATTAAATTATTACTGTCGGCCATTTCTTCCCATTTTTTGAGAATTTCAGGATTTGGGCCTACAAATGCAGGGGTACTTCCCAGTGTCTTAATATCGACATCTATGTCGCCAATAATTTCAAGCAAACGCTGCTTTTCGTTGGCAATTTGGGCTTCGGCGGCAATACCGTCAGCAACCGATTGGTCAAAGATGGCCTGCGCCTCATGAATATCGGTAATCGCTGAAACCCCGACTTTATATTTATGTTTTGCTTGCTCAAGTTGACGACTGATGGCTTGCTGTTCGGCCTGCGTGAACCGATAATTATCTTGGGCGGCTAAAATTCTAAAATAAGCATCTGCTACTCGCAACATTAACTTTTGTCGTTCAGCTTCATAGTACGCAGCTGCCTGCACAATTTTATTGTCGGATTGGCTTAATTGTACCCACTGATCATAATGAAAAACAGACTGGTTTAAATTTAAACCAAAACTTTCGTTCCAATAATCTTGATAACCAGTACCTTGATAAGTTCTGCGGCTATTATTAAGAAAGTTTTTGCTGACCCCTGACACGAAAGATACGTTAGGCAAGAGGCGAGCTAAGCTCTGATCATCTGATTCTTCAACAGCCATTTTGGAATAATAGGCTTCTTTTAATAATGCATCATTTTCTTGCGCTAGACGATAAATTTCCAAAAAATCATACACCTGAGCATCTACAATACAACTGAACAATGTCAGCATTATTAACAGTTTTTTCACAATTCCACCATGTATCAGGACAAAAGTTTTTTTATCACAGTTTATTGTCATTCTTGATGACGTAAGAGCTTTCAATTTTGTTATTCCAATAACGAGAATAAGTTGCTCAAGTTCCTGGATGCAAATACCATTATTTGCTATTTTAAAGAATTTATACTTTTTAGTGTATCCAAATAAATTCGGATTAGATGACTAATGCAAATCCAACAACTCGGCAATACGATGTTTTTGAGGTGTGTAAGGTTCAGTTGTTAATGCCAGTTTTTCCAATTGCGCAAGAGACTCGACCACATTATTGATGGGTAGTTTACTCAATTGCTGTGGGCTGAAACGCCACCATTGGATCTGTTCTAGCTTGGCAATGATGTCGAGCGGAAACCGATAGCGAATGATCTTCGCAGGATTGCCGCCGACAATCGCGTAGGCCGGAACTTCTTTGGTGACGACAGACCCGGCAGCGATAATGGCACCATTGTTAATGATGACGCCCGCATTGATGATGGCCCCATGCCCAATCCAGACATCGTTTTTGATGACGGTTCTTTTAAGTACGGTTGGCGCCTCAGTCAAAGCAATCTGATCTTGAAGTATCGTTTCTTTGAATTGATCAGCTGCAGCATCAATGATATGTCTATTATCCAAATACAAAAACGGACTGGTTGATAACCAAGTAAGTGGATGATTTTGACGCCCGATCTGCACATTCTCCGCGATAGAACAGTATCTTCCGACTTCGACCCCACAGAGATAACCGCTGACCATATAACTGAATGCTTGCAATGCACTGGCTTGCTCAACAATGGCAAATTTTAATGAGCAAGGTGGTTCAAAACAAAAATCTTTCGCCAGCACTCGACCCAGACCGTAAAATCCAAGTCCGGAATGAGTCAAAATATTACTTCTAGCCGCATCAATGATAATCATTGCTGAAAGCGATCAAATAATTTGTCTTATAACAAATGGAATGGCACGTTGACCACCCGTTTCGAAACTAATCACTTGATCGGCCATACCGGCTTGGTTGGTATTGCTTAAATAAGCAACGCCTGATTCGACATCATAGATTCCAATGCTGTCAGATCCATCGCCATCCCAATCCCCCACCAAAGGTAGATTTTTTTCATTGACCGGACCGAATAGAAAAAAATTATCGGCCAGTCCACCCTCATGCCGATTATGCAGATTAAATAGACCTTTGTCGTATTCGTAGATACCGATATTGGCAATGCCATCCCCGTCCCAATCACCGACCAAGGGTATGGTTTTAGGATTACCAATTCCAAAAATAAATTGTCGATCACTATTGAATTCCGACTCAATCAGGGATTTCAAATAAAAAATCGCTGCTTTTTTATCATAAATGCCAATAGCATCACGATTATCGCCGTACCATCTACCGACTAACGGAATGATCTCCTCATGTACAGGTTGGGAGTTAAAGATCAGATCTGGAACGCTCTCTTGCAAGGTATTATTCTTAAGATAAAACACCCCTGTGGCTATATTATATAGCCCGACAGTATCGAGGCCATCGCCATTCCAATCACCAACCAGCGGAACATACGGCTGATTCAAGGCGGTTTGATCATAGCTCAGAATAAGTTCGCTCTGACGATCTGTTTTTAATACGAATCGGTTATTTTGTGAGTCATAGAGACCTACTCGTGGTTTTTCCAATCCATCCCAATAGCCCGAGATTGGGATGGCGTTGTTACCGATTTCAGTTGAAAAAGTAATGTGTTCAGTGGAGCCATGGTTATCATTCAAAACAATGCGCTGTTGTTCCGGAAAATACAGCGCCACTTTGGCTACTCGTCGTTTTAATACAAAAATACGTTTTTCAGGATCAAAGATCAGCACCTCACTTTTATTTGAACTTGGTTTGAATTCTGGTGCATCTTTGGCAACGGAAACAGTCTCAGTGATGAATTCTGATTCAGTTGTTTGTCTAAATCTTGCAAATAGAGTTCTAATTTTGCTGAACAACCTCATCGAAATTACCTAATTATAGGGGGGGTTAAATGTAAAATCTCATTATCGGAAACAATATACTTTATTTGTTATTATTGCTTGGTTTCGTAATAATCATTAATGATATCAGGATACTGGGTTCCTAAATATGGTATTGTGGTTTGGTTGATTTTACGCTTCGAAACTTGCATTAAGCTCTGATTAATGACGACGGGATCGGTTGTGTAAGGAATGACTTGTCCAATCCCAACCTCAGCAATTCTTTCAGAAAAGACTCCAATATCAAAAGCCAGTGGATATAAACCGCTTTTCCATGCCTCACTTAGCGTATAACTGAAGGTTTCTGGCCAGACGCTCAAGAATAACGCTATTCGACAATGATATTGATTGATTAAATCTTTTAAATCTTCATGTTGATATGCCCCGGTGATCTTGACATTTGGCAAGTGATCGAAAGCTTGGTCATTGCAGGTAAAACCAAAAATAATAAATTCAATAGGCAAGCCTTGTTTCAAAGCGTTCTTCGCACAAGCGAGCAAAATATTAAAGCCTTTGTGTTCACCGATCGCACCGATAACGGCTATCTGAAGCGTTTTGCCTTCTTCACTCTCAAACATGGCGGGAATGATATCGAAAGCGGCTTCAGCATGTGCTTTAATCGTGATGTTTTTTAACTGAAAATGCTTGCGATAGATGTCGGCGGTGATTTTGGACGGTGTAAAGATGTGCTCGGCATCCGCCAGAAATTGTTGATATGCTTTGCGCCAGGTGTACACCGAACTGCCGAATTGTTGATATTTTTCGGTCAAATCGACATGCGCCTCAAAACCGTTGATCTGGATGCATCGAGTACAGTTTTTTGCGTCAAACTGAGCTTGATCGCAATAAGCGCCGGTTTCATCGATCATAGTAATTCGAGGACAAATAGGCATAAAATCATGAGCGCTAAAATCATAGGGTACGCCCAGTTGATTTGGCAGGGCATAAATCAGCGTTGGAAAATCCAAGGTCTGATGATAGTGAATTCGCCAAACATTCAGGGCTTTCAAATCCTCAAGTAATTGTGCACTATCATTAGGATAGTGATAAATAAGTTTATAAGGTTGATTTAACACCTCCAAACACCAATTATCTCCAGTCACGGTTAATTCCAGAACAGGATGTCCTTGCGTGATCAGAGTATTCGCCAATTCCTCACAATGAAGTTTGGCCCCCCCCCCTAAATTATGAATAATGAACAATAAATACGATTGATTAGACTGGGCTAAAATCTGCTTAATAATTCGGTTACGAAATATAGCTACGGGGTCACGTTTGATAAAACACTGAATGGTTGAGGCGTAATCCGGATAAAGTTGATTCAGTTTTTTTAAATTGTTATTGAGCTGTGAGCTCTTTTCCGTCCCAAAAGAAACTGAACCTAGGTGCCTTACAAAAACATCGCAGGCGAGCACATGTCGCCATCCCTGTGTTGAAGCACGAAGACAGAAATCATTTTCCTCGGCATAGCCTTTACCCCATTTTTCATCAAAATAACCTACCTCATTCAAGGTTTGGCGTTTGATATACATACAAAAACCGACTGCTGTCGGCAAATCGACAACTTTTTGATGATTTTTCTGCGCAAATAATTGATCTAACTGCGGTAACGATAAGTTTTCTGGCAAATTATTATCACGATTAAAGTGCGGAAAGCTACAAATAGTGGCATTGTTGGAAAATGGCGTGACCGTGCCGATATTTTTGCTACTGTTGGCGGCAGCGACTAAGCGATCTAGCCAATAATCACATACTTCGGTATCGGCATTGAGCAACACAATATCGCGATCGGGGTGTAAATGCATTCCTAAATTTGCAGTTTTAACAAAGCCCTGATTTTGCTGATTTTCAATCAGCATAAATTTATGCTCATGCGCTAAGGCCTGAAGTGAATGCTTCAGTCGACCTTCCGGCGATTGATCATTAATCACAATCAACGAATAGTTTTGATCACTTTTAGCTGACAATATGGACTGAAGGCATTGCAGCGTTTCGTCGTAACCTTTATAGACCGGAACAATTACGTCGATGGTATTCGAGTGTGCCAGAGTCGCCAATGGGATGCTTTCCATCAAAGGCAACTGAATCGATTCTGGCAACCCTTGTGACTCCCGAATACGCTTGATCGCAGGCGCAATAATCTGTTTAATCACCCATTCATTAGCTTCTAAGCTAATCGGCAAAGTCGACGATAAATGAACACCGGCCTGTTCCGATACCTCACTCGGCGCTTTTAACCATTCGGCAATGTTACTTAAGCTTCGAAGCACTGTATCCTTGGCGATATATAAAGTTCGTTTGGAGGTTATTGAATATTCGGTACCTGCAACAAACAACTCGATACTGACCGCGCCTTCCTGATGGTATATATCCGCGATATCAAAACTAAAGCCAACCTTGCTAGTCGACAAATGATGCAATTGTTTGACACCCGGACGCTCTTGATTGGCTAGCGTCTGCCTCCGATGCTGTCGATTGATAACCGCTTCAATCGGAACAGGCAAGTCTTGAAAGTTGGCATTAACGAACCAGCCGGTAATTTTTTCAGCACTGCTATGATCGATAGCCCCTTGATAACGATGCTGAATTTTAAATTGATTGGTGTAAACGCAGATTTGATCAGGCGTATAAACTTTAAATAGCAGAATGTGGGACTTGGCATCGAACACAAGCGTGGGTAATACCAAAATAATTTTTTCAGGCGTTAAGGTTTCAAAATCGAAATGTTCGATGACTTGATCATCCAACAAAACTTCTACGCGATAACGTGATAAGCCCTTGAAATTTTCCCGCACGGAAGCGTGAAGTATGGAACCCTTTTCGATCACAATATCGCAAGAAAAATGGGTTTTGCCTAACCATAGGGCTCCACTTGGTACTTCAATGTCTGTACCGGAATAATAACAGCGTATTTCGTATGGCTCGCCAGTCAATAAATGTTCATCGATAGCCCATGAGAATGCATATTGACCGACATTATGGCGTAATTCCAAAGCAACAGCTGACTGCGCCGCGATAACTTCGGTATACTTTTTGGCATTGACAAAAATATCTACCAGCACAGGTTGTCCAGCATCCTGTTTATTCACAGCCCAACCTTTAATCAAACCATCGCGCATCCCTTCCACTTGCCCCATGAATTCAGGCTTCACAGGAGGAGCGATTTGTTTTGTATACGCGGCTAAGCGCTTACTAGTCAATTCACTAAAAAGGGTAATTAACGTACTTTGATGATCGCGCGCGAGATTCTGTCGTTGAATTGCATCGGAGAGTGGCGAATTCTGAATTGTCGATATTGAAAATGGAAATACACCTAATTGAGCAATTTTTAATAAATAACAACGGGAATCCGAGGTTGTCTCTGAATGATGGGTCATCAAAAAATTCAGTGAATCGGGAAGGACTAATACTGTGGAGATCTGATTCGGGATGGTTTCATTATCGCTAATTTCGAATAACTCAGCTTGAACTAGGCTTTGATCAAGCAAGGTTTCGAGTGGAAAATGCACAAATAATTCATGCTCGTTTATTTGGCTTACATCAACATTCCGATAGGCCAATAATTTTGCTAATGCAAAATGGTCTTGTTGAACCATTGAGCCAAATAGTTCCTGACTTTTATATAAAAAGGCATTACTAATTTTCCCTTGCTCACGTACCGGGAAGTCGCTCAAAGTGTTTGCATTAAATTTTAGAACGCTCTTATTGGCGATACGTTCAATAACGCTGTTATCCTTGGCGTTTTGAATTAAAATTGTAAATCTTTTAGCTGTCAGGGTTATATTTTTAGCATTAACAATAATCAGCAGTTCCTGTTTATTATTAAGCGACACCACCAGAAAAGGCTTGGGTAATTCAAGTTTTCCTAGCCATATTTGTATTGATGATGTTATAAGCGGACTTTGTAATCGCCAGTGAATAATTAAAAAACTTTCAAGTTGATAACATCGAATTTCAGGTGCAGTTTTTTTCATTATCGAACTCCAATCACTCGACTCATATTTTTAGTAAATATCCCCCGTCAAAGCCGGGGCTTTATAATGTTAACCGCTCATAGCGGTAAAACTGGACGCTAACGCGGCCCTCAGTTAATTGCTACCTAAAGGTAGCCGTCAATTCCAAAGACTCAATTGTTGAATTCTTTGGTATTCTTGTTCTTGATGACGGATATATTCTCGGATCATTGTTTCATCCCTACCAACCATCGATACAAAATATCCGCGCGCCCAAAAGTGCTGGCCGACAAAATTTCGCTTTCTTTCGCCATACACTCGCGCTAAGTGAATGGCACTTTTACCTTTGATGTACCCAATTACCTGAGCTACTGTATATTTTGGCGGTATCGAGATTAGCATGTGAACATGATCTATCATCAAATGCCCCTCGATTATTCGGCTTTCTTTCTGGGTCGCAAGCCTTCTAAAAACCTCTCCCAAATGAGGGCGTAACTCACTATATAAAATTCGTCGCCTACATTTCGGGATAAAAACTACATGATATTTACAATCCCATCTTGAATGGCTTAAGCTTTCTTTATCGTCCATCGGACTCTCCTCTTTCGTGTACTTGGCGGTTCACGATTACGAGTGTTCTGGTGGACTCCTGTTAATGTCAAACTTTCGCTGTCTCCCCGGCAAAACCGAGGAATTTCCCATTATTTGTTAAACATATCAAATTTCTCTATAACGCGGTTATTTTGTATAAATATCTTTGAATGATTGCTTAATCTTCTCTAAACGTATGGCGCATCAAATCGACGACAGGCTCTAAGCAGAAATCCATAAATGTCTTTTCACGCTTCTGTAAAAACACAGATACCGGCATTCCTGGAAAAAGTTTTACATTCGGAGGTAATTGTTTCAGCGAATCTTGATCGACCTGAATATACGCTAAGTAATAATAGAGTTCGCTATGCGCCTGATCTTGCAAGACATCGCCTGAAACATAAATGACCTTACCGGTTAATAATGGTGTTTTACGACGATTATAGGAAAGTAGTTGAATATAACCAGATTGTTCTACATGGACAAAGTCTATATCTTTGGTATCGACTTTTACCTCAATTTGCAGTTGATTGGTAGTCGGCACAATTTCCATCAGTTTTTGCCCAGGAGCAATCACGCCGCCAACGGTATTGACCTGCAAATTAATCACTTGACCTGCAAGAGGGGCGGTAATGATTGATCGATAGTTTTTATCGACAATCGGTCGCAATGACTCTTCTAGTTCAGTGATTTTTTTTCTGGTTTCTTTTAGTTCAATTTCCGCTTCTTGCTTATATTCATTTTCCAAGTTATTAATTTGAGAACGCAATGTAGTGATTTCAATTTGTGCCGTAGTAATATTTGCTCTCTGTGCATTTAACAGTTCCCTTTTTTCAGACAGCTTTCGCTGATCATCCCAAAGTTGATTTCTTCCAATGAAACCTTTTATGGATAGTTTTTCTTTTGCCGCAAATTGTTTCTCGATAAAACTACTGCTTTTATTGATAGCTGAAATTTCATTAAGTAAATTTTGAATCTGATTTTCAGTTTGAGAAATTTGGAACGATAGTAATCTAACTTTATCGTCTAAGGTCTTACGTTTCGATTGAAATAGCGACTTTTCATTACTTAAGAGTTGCTGAACTTTGCTACTTGGGTTTTTTAAAAGTTCCTCCGGGAAATTAATTTCTCTGACCTGAACCCGTTGAGCGATGAGGCTGGCTTCCCTTACCATGGTGGCATTAAGTTGATCAAGCAAAATGGTTCGTTGGGAATTAACCTCTGTATCTTCGAGTCTTAGTAACGGTTGATCTTTCTTGACTGTAGCCCCTTCTTTTATAAAGATTTCCTTTACGATGCCCCCTTCAAGGTGCTGAATAACTTTGGAATGAGTTTCGATTTTCACATTGCCGCTGGCTACCACAGATCCCTTAATGGGGGCGATCATTGACCAAATAAATAATCCTGCAAGCAAAACAAATCCACAAGCATAGACGGAACGGATAATTCGTGTCGCTTCGGTGGGAAGCTCAATTTTTTTCGATTCTAAATGGATTTTCTGCATCGAATTAAGCCATTTTTAACCCTGAAAGAACTTCCTGAGGCGAACCGAATTGTTGCATTTTCCCTTCGTGTAAGGTCAAAACTTTATCGGCCACTTTAACCACATTAGGTTTATGTGAAACAATCACCACGGTCACATGCTTTGATTTTAACTCTTTTATTACATTAATGAATTCCAGTTCTGCCTGACCGTCGAGGTGGGCATCGGGCTCATCGAAAACGATATAGTTAGGTTCGCCATACAGCGCTCGGGCAATTCCAATGCGCTGTCGTTGACCGGAAGACAGCATGCCACCCTGTTCGCCCACCTGAGTATCATAGCCTTTGGGTAACTTTAAAATCATCTCCTCAATGCGTGCTTGTCGGGCGGCGGCTATAATCTTATCCTGATTGGCTGAGACCGGTTCCAAACGGCCAATATTCTCAGCCACGGTACCTTCAAACAGTTGCACATCCTGAGGCAAATAACCAATCGTCTGGCCGAGCCCGTTGTTGATCCAGACACTAATATCAGCGCCATCTAGCCGAACGAAACCATCATTGGGCTTATAAAAACCGACCAATAATTTAGCCAAGGTGCTTTTTCCCGCGGCATTCGAACCTAGGACGACTAAGCAATCTCCCGCATCCAGTTGAAAATTAATGGCGGAAAGAATATTGCGATCCCGTGATAGATAAAAAAAGATCCGCTCAACACTTACTTGCCCGATGGGGGCGGGTAAATTAAGTTGCTGCGGTTGATGGATACTCTGGTCCAGAATTTTGCTAAGGCGAAGATAGGCGCCTTGCGCATCGGTAAACGATTTTCCAGCGGAAATAACCGAACTTATCGGCGCGATCGCTTTAGGCAGCAAGATCATCGCGCCTAAAAGCACCCCGGAGGATACTTCGGACTGCAGGGCAAAATAAGCGGCTACTCCCATCGCAACAGTGGTAATCATGGATCGGATAAATCTAGTCCACGTTACAATCCGCATAATGCGTTCTTCAACCTGATTTTTACGATTCAGATATTCTTCATTACGCACCCACCAACGTTTGACAATATGATCTCGCATATTTAGCGCGGAAATCACTTCGCCGTTTAAGAGGGCAATTCTTAAATAGTCCTTGGACGCCCGCGAATACGAGCCGACCATGAGCTGTCCGAAATGGGTGGTTTTATGCTCCCAAACCGCCAAGCCTATCAACAAGACGATTGATAATAGTGCAAGTAGGGCGAGACTGATATGAAAGTAGTACAAAATGATGATATAAAAAGGAATCCATGGCGCATCAATTAACGCCTGTAAACCTTTTGTGGTGATAAATTGCTGCAAAATTTCGACATCATCCATACTGTAACGGCTATGGACATCCTGTTGTTTGGTGGTGAGCAAACATTGCAACGTGGGTTGCCCGATTAAATGATGTAAGGTTTTGCTGAAATTGTTTAAAAATTTAGCGCGCAATAATTCAAACAGTGCTTCAAGCATAAAAACATAGATTGCTATTGAAGTGATTGAGATTAAACTCTCAATGCTGTGACTACTGACTACCTTATCCATCGCATTAATCATGTAGATGATCGGCGTCAGCGACAGTACATTCATAATAAAGCTTAGCACTCCACTATAAATAAAATACTGGCGACATTGTTCAAGAATTTCGCGCATAGCCTATCTCTTCCAATTGATATCGTGACGCAACATATTCTCAAAAATAGGCTCAATCAAATAGACCAATAAGGTTCGTTTTCGAGTTTGCATGAAAGCGGTAATTGGCATACCTGGATACAACTTCACTTTTTCCGGTAATTTTTTTAAAGCTTCCGGATCAATTTGAATATGCGATAAATAGTAATATTCACCCGGTTTGGCTTTATTTTCAATGACATCTCCAGATACATACACTAGTTTTCCCGGTAATAATGGGGTTTTGAGTCGACTATAAGGAAGCAATTGCACCTCGGCATATTGATCTAAATAGACATTGTCAATATCGAGCGTGTTTACTTTAACTTCGACAACCGGATGTTCAAGTGCCGGAACCACTTCCATCAATGGCTGCCCCGGAGCGACAATGCCTCCAATCGTGTTAACTTGCAGATTAATAATTTGTCCGGCCACCGGTGAAACTACGATTGAACGATTATCTTGTTCGACAAGAGGACGCAAAGATTCTTTAATTTCAAGCAATTCTTTCCGGGTTTCTTTTAATTGATCATCACCTTCTTGTTTATATTCATTTTCCAACGCGGCAATTTGAGATCTCAGCGAAGTAATATTGACGCGTGAGGCCTCAATATTGGCCTGTTGTGCGTTAAGTCGTTCGGTCTTCTCAGATAAGCTACGCTCGCTCTCCCATACCTGATTTGATCCTGTAAAACCTTTCGATGACAGGCTTAAATTAGCGTCAAGTTCTTTACGAATGTAGCCCATACCACTGCTAATCGCACTGGCTTCATTTTGCAAGCTGCCGACTTTGGCATTAGTCTGCTCAATTTGAACATTTAATAAATGAATTTTATCGTTTAGGGCCTTGCGTTTCGATTGGAATAACTGACTTTCATTGAGTAAAAGCTGTTTGATTTTAGGATCTTTTTGTTGCGTTAGCTCGTTCGGAAAGATGAGTTCTTTTTGATTTATTTGTTGAGCAAGAAAACGAGCTTCTTTAATTTGAGCGGCAACATAGTTATGACTCAAAATATTTAGGCGCGATTTGATTTCAATATTTTCAAGTTTTAGTAGCGGCTGGTTTTTGTCGACTCGACTTCCCTCTTTAACCAGAATTTCTTTGACAATACCGCCTTCAAGGTGCTGGATCGTTTTTGAATTCATATCAATTTTAACGATGCCATTAGCAATGATGGCACCACGAATTGGGGTGATATAACTCCATGCCAGTAACCCAACAATAGGCAGCACGCCAAAGAGCAAACCTTTACGTAATATTCGCGTAGAAGCACCTGAAGCGTCGATCGAAATTGCCAGAAATAAACTTATCATCAAAGGCATTAACATCACACCAAACTTATCTGGGACATAACATCTTTACTCACTCCAAATTTTACAACTTGGCCCTCATGTAAAATTAGCGCTTTATCGGTGACTTCAACCAGATTAGGTTTGTGTGAGATAAGCACTACCGTAACACCTTGCTGTTTTAATTCTTTAATCACTTCGAGTAACTCAAGCTCGGACTGCCCATCCATACTTGAATTAGGCTCATCCAGAACCAAGTATTTTGGGTGTCGAAATAATGCTCTCGCAATGCCAAGACGTTGCCGTTGTCCACCCGATAATTTACCGCCGCGTTCACCAATTTCAGTGTCATAACCATCCGGTAATTTAAGGATCATTTCGTGGATACGGGCTTGCTTGGCGGCGCTGATAATATCGGCTTGATTATCCTGAACGGAGGCTAAGCGAGCAATATTCTCAGCAACGGTTCCGGAGAATAATTGAATATCTTGCGGAAGATAGCCAATCTGATCGCCTAAACCAGATTTTGACCATGAGAATATCTCGGTATGGTCCAGTTGAATTGATCCATGCATCGGCTTGGTGTAGCCAACTAATAATTTTGCCAAGGTTGTTTTACCAGAAGAACTCGCACCAATTATCGCCAGTGTCTCGCCGGGTTCCAACGCAAAACTTACCTTGTTTAAGTTATTTCGATCCGGCGTATATGCATAAGATACTTGATCGACCACCAATCGCCCGATAGGTTCGATGAGATTGATCTGCTTAGATTCGTCTGGCTGCTCTGCCAGCAATTGAGTCAACCGAACATAGGCGCCACGCGCATCAATGAATGATTTTCCAGCGGTAATTAACGAATTAATCGGCATCATCGCTCTCGATAACAGCATGTTCGAGGCAATCATAATTCCGACTGATAAGTTTTCAGCAACGACCAAATATATCGCGCTACCTAAAGCTAAGGTACTGATCAAATGTCTGATAAAGTTAGTGAGCGCATTGATCCGAGCGATTTTATTGGCAACCTTATTTTTTAAGTCCAAGTGCACTTCACTTTTATGCCACCACGTTCGAGAAATATCGGCCTGCATACCTAAGGTATTAATAATTTCAATATTGCGTAAGGTCGCATTCAGAAAGTTGCTTGCCTCGCGACCAGCTTTTCCGGCCAATAATTGAGGGGCTTTCGTTGCGTAATTTTCCCAAACTGCCAAAATAAATAACAAAAAAATAGCAATCACCGCCAAAAGTGCAAGCACCGGGTGAAATAAATATAAAATTACGACGTAAAAAGGTATCCAAGGCACATCGAACAAGGCTTTTACGGCTTTGGTAGTAATAAAATTCTGTAATAATTCAACATCTTCCAATCCTTGACGCGATTGTTCATTATGCTGTTTTAGCGTCAATATACATTTCAAGATCGGCTGGCCGAGCAAACGATATAGAGTAATACCAAATCTATTCAGTAAACTAGCCTGGACATTTTCAATAAATTCACCTATAGCAATTAAAGCGATCACTAACAAAGTCAAAACACCTAAAGTCGCCATGCTTCCGTTACTCAGTACCCGATCCATGATATTCAGCATGTACAGGATAGGTACTAAAGCTAATAGATTCAAGATAATGCTAAAAATCCCAGTATAGAGAACGTACCACAGGCATTTTTTCAGGATTTTAGGCATCTCTTAAGCCACTCCGGAATAAGAGGTTAGATTTTCAATCAAATACTGATACTGTGCTATCGAGTTTTGCAAATCATAATGTTGGACTATTGTTGCGCGGGCATTTTGAGCAATTGCGCGGAAACGCATCGGGTCGCTAAAAATACGATCCACTTGATCGGCAATTTGAAGATGATCGAAGAAGTCAACCAGTAAGCCATTATGTTCATGTTTAATGACTTCTAAAACAGGGGCAGTATTAGAAGCAATTACCACACAAGCGCTTGCCAGGGCTTCCATAAACGACCAAGAGAGCACAAAAGGATAAGTCAAATAAATATGCGCGGAAGAAATTTGTAAAATTTTCAAATGTAAGGAATAATCAACAAAACCCAGAAAATGTACTCGGTTCGGATCAACGTTGATTTCGCGCGAAAGCTGTTCACGATAACTTAAGCCATTGGATAACTTGACCCCATAACTAACTTCATCTCCACCGGTAATAATGATATGACAGTTGGGGCGACGTTTATTTATTTCGGACACTGCCCGCATTAAGACATGAAAGCCGCGATATGGCTCCAAATTCCGAGCAGAGTAAGACACAACTTCGTCTTGTTTTGTCAATGCGGTACCATCAGGTAAAATCAGCATAGCATCTTTTTCGGGTTGAATATTATTGATATCGATACCTTCATGAATGATTTTTATTTTAGAATGGAGCTCTTGTGGAAACAGACTTTTTTGCCAACAAGTCGGTAACACACACACATCACTAGCGATCATTCCCAATAGCAATTGTGCGTTTAAGGTTCTGACTTTATATTGATGCTCTAAACTTATTGGATATTGCGGATCGAAATCAACATCTGTCCCTTGGCTATGATAATAATATTCACTATAGCCAATCAACGGAACCAGCGGATAAACATCCTTAAAATAGAGCGCTTCACCCCATCCTAAATGTGCAAATGCTATATCAAAGTGAATACCTTGATTTTTATAGCGCGTTAAAATTGCCGCAACCGCTAGGCCGTTTTTAACACATAGTTCAAAGTCTGCCGCAAAGGGATGAATATTGGGTGATTTTTCGTGAGGAGGTTCATAGTGCTTGCAATAAACACGGGCTAATTCATTATCTTGGCAAATCGGTGCATCATCCTGAGAAATTCCGAAAACCTGGTTTTGGGATGAGCTAGAAAAAAAACTAATTAAATGCTTAAACTGGGCGGGAAGTCTACGATGAATGAATAGCACATTCATGATAATCCAAAATTTGGGTTTTATTCATTGTTAAAGTGTTAGTTTAAACTATTAATAAATCTTTGAGCGGGACGACAAAAAAGCCTCAGGCGAGGCTTTTTTGATCACTAAAACAATGACACTTGACTGATGATGACTTATTGGAAAATAACGTAATCATCACCATGTAGAGTGATATTCAACTCGCTAAAGGATTTGATATTAACTCCCTCTAAGGTCACTTTGGTGCCATCAGCAAAATTGATGGTGGTATTTCCACCTTCATGGGTTAGAGCAGAATCAACATCGCCTGGCGTTTTCATATCCAGGTCGTTAATGTCCAATTTACCATCGCTGTTTCTATCATAGACTTGCAGCTTATCACCAATATTTAGATTGACTAAAGTATCATGCCCTTGATTTAGTTCTTTTATCAAGAAGACATCATTCCCCTTACCGCCATCAATCAAATCGTCGCCTTTACCGCCTTCAATTGTATTGTCTTGCTTATTACCCAAGATAGAATCGCTACCGTCGGTTCCCTTAATGTATGAATCTGTAGTAATAGTAACTTCTGGCCCTTTAGTGATCGCTTTTGCCATGATTTCGTTGTCTCCGCCTCCGCTTCCTAATCCTGGATTTTGAGATACAACAAAATTTAAATCATCAAGTGATGTAATGCCTTTGAATGTTACCGTTGAGCCATCCTTAAATTGGACAACTAAACCACCCGCAGCTGAGTCGAATTGCGCGTCCTGTAAATCGTTTATATCAATTTTTCCGTCGCCGTTACGATCGGTCACTACAACTTGATCGCCTGGTCTAAATCCTTCAACAACGTCATTTCCCTGACCTGTTCCTGTAAGATCGATAGTCACTTTACCTGTATTCTGGCCAATAACGATTTTGTCATCCCCTCCCCCGGGCACTATAAATATTCCCCCGGCATCCTCTTGACCAGTGGTAAATACTTCTTCCAACGAGGATCCGCCTATTGTACCTATTGAGAAGCCATTAGCTCCACCTGTCACTGTCGCCATAAAAACCCCTTAAATTTTTTACTAAAATTCTATATTACTAAATCTTAATAAAAAAATCAATGATTATTGAGCCATTTGCGCTGTGCATCATTTAAATAAACGCGTCAAGAGCATAGAGCCTGTTCAGTAATTGTCTCCACTCAATCCGCATAATTATTGAGTCCATCGCAATCAATTTAACGGGTATTCCGCCCCAATACGCAGTTTGTTGACTGTTTTACCAAACGACAGGCGCAACTAAGCCTCCAAGGTGTATTGCTTGGATCGGTTCTGCTGACCAATTAGATTAGGTTGGTGTTATGCGGCTTGAAGAATCGGTCGAACTAGGGAACGCATTTGATCGTGTCTCCCGGCTTTGGCATGTCCTAACGCCATCGCCATCATGATAACTAATGCTAGGCCAATTCGCGTTTTCATTTTAGCGTAGCCTCGAATGAAGTGTTTTTCAAAGCCATAACCATGATCAATTCGGTTATTGATACGCTCTAAAGCGCTACGGCGTGCATAACCTCGATTCCAGGATGGACTGCCGTAAGGGGTAGGTGTGAAGATTCTGCGATTTTGCTCTTCCAGGTTAATGCGGATAATGCGACCATAAGCGCCAGGACTTACATCGCCTGCACGATGACATTGCGCTTGTCCTTGACAAGTCAGGTGGTATGTAGCGGCCGGGCAGCGATATTTTAAACAGTTCCGATCCGCTTCAAAGCCTTGAAAAGCCAGATCACGTTGTTCGCCAGTGATTGGGTCCAGGCAATGCACGTTGCCTTTCTCCGTATGGATGATGGTATCAACACGATCAGTAAATAACGGGCGAGTAATTGGCTTAGAGGGGTCGTAGTCGGGTAACTGTTTTTCTTCTCGCCACAACTCACGCGTATCAATAAGCGGACGCACTCGATAGGTGTCCCATAATAGCGCTTTCGTTTCGGCACAATCTAAACCACGATCCGCACTAAAGTCCTCGCAACGATTGGCTAGTTCGGGAGTTTCATCAAACACTTCCACAAGCATTTTTCGCAATTCGCCTTGTTCAGAATGCGAGGCTGGCGTTAAATGAAACGCCAGCGGAATTTCATATTGCGTGTCGGCGATGAGATGTAAAGTATAGCCAAACCAGGATTTAACGGTTTTCCATGGCTTTCCGGTTTTATTATCAACCCCTGTGGTTTCGTGTTTACCCCAGTTAGCATCGGGATCAGAGGTTTTTCCGGTTTGACGATCTTGTTGCCCGGTACTGTGGCTCTCAATGCTTTTACCATCGTAACCCATATGTTCACCAAAATCCGGCACTATAGCCATCAATTGCTCACGCAAGGTCAGCATCATACCGCTGACCAAGCTATGTTGCGCTTCCAGGGCGATTAGATTATTCAGGAAACGCGAAAAATTCCAACTGTTAGGCACGCCATAATACGCGATTTCAGGTTCTGGCCAATAAATCTCCAGTTTACCGGTGTTCAGGTTACGCACTAACTCAGCCAAAGGTTTCTTCTGTTTGGGTAAGGCATCAAAACCACAGGCCTGAAGTAATGAAGGGTTGCGCGATAATTCCCGAATCAACGACTCAATAGAATCATGTTGAAAAACAACGCCTGCGACCACCGCATTCCACATGGCCGACACGGGATAATCATCCCGTCCTTGGCCGCGCAGGTTTTCCAGCGCTGAAATTAAGGGCTGGTCAGGTAAATTATCACGCACGAGAAAGAAGCGATCTAAATCGGAACGGGCTTCCACTGCATCCCAATCAAATAAGGGCAATATAGTTGGCGTCATGGCGAAGTTATTGTTTTTAATCAATGGTTTATTATATCAAAAAACAATTGGGGTGGAAAATGAAAAAAACTCGTCAATCGACTCTTGGAGACCGCATTCTACCGTTTAAAACTGGGGTAAAGAATTTTTTAAGCAGGCTACAGTCCTTATGTCTCAAGGGTTTTAGCACAGCGCAAATGGCTCTTATTTATAAAAATGCAGGGCTACCTCATTAAAATACCTGAGCCAAAATTTCGGTTAAAAGCGAATCATCCCAACCAGCAGCCTTGCGCATACGTTTGACACTCATGCGTTTCTTTGGAATTTGCCTGATCATGTTCAAGGCCGCATGGCGGATAATGGCGACATTGGTAGGGGCATTGTCTTTACGTATCCGGCTCTGGTCTTCACCGAAAGACATGTCCAGTACCCAATGCAACTGGTGGTGAGTAGACCGCAGGAACCTCCCCTGCAGCCTCTCGCAGAACGGTACGTGAACCTCTCAATTCATACCGCTCCCATCAGGCAAACGATCCCGTCATTCCAGCTTGCCAGTGAGCAAACAAGTTTGGACATTGCTCAGCAACTCTTTCAAGAAACTGCGAGGCTCTGGTTTTGTGCCAACGGAGGGATTTAAACTTACGCCTTACCCACCTTACCAGCGCTTTGTTTACGTGGCGACACATACCATAGAGTGCTGAACGGCAGTACCGGCCATAATAGGCTATCCATCCACTGATAATGGGATTCAGCCATTTAGCCAACTGTTCGATACTCATCTCTGTACGCATTCGCACACGCATTTTCCTGATTTTCAGTCGCATCGACTTCATAGCCACTTTGCTGACCGCCGGCGTAAAACTGACAAACAAACTGTTTCGTTTACGATTTTTACAAAGCCTAGGCCTGAATGTGTAGCCAAGAAAGTCAAAGGCGGTATTTTCATATCGTCCTTTGCGACTGCCATCTTTACAGTAAATAATTTTGGTTTTCAGCGGGTGGAGTTCTAAACCACATGCATTGAAGCGTTGCTCCAGTACTGTCAACATCTGTTTGGCTTCTGCTTCACTACGACAATGCACCAGACCATCATCCGCATAACGACACCAGGGTATATTAGGGTAATGTTGTTGTACCCATTTATCGAACACATAATGCAGAAACAGATTTGCCAATATCGGACTAATCACGCCATAGACACAAAAGAGAACTTTGAGTTTGATCGGCAAATTTCATTCTGCCGATCAAATTCATTGATTGACAGGAGACGTAAAAGGTAATAAATATATGTCTCATGACAACGATCCTCAAACACCGACAAAACTCACCGACTGAATGCCGCATTCGACTTGCTGGCAAAGGGTTATACCTTGGCAGATGCTGCAGAGGCACTGACCCAAAAATATGGGTTGTCACGCCGTCAGGCTTATCGCTACCTTCAGGAAGCGCAGGATATAGATGGGCCCGTTTTGGTGGTTTCACCCTCAATACCGATCACAATAAAAATGCAAGCGGATATCGTGAAACGGCTTCGGTTGCATGCGCAAACCAGCGGCATGACGATAGGCGACATTGTGGCGCAAGCCATCGTCAGTTTTCTCGACAAGTTGCACCGCCATGGCTAATCGCCCTCGGCGAAGTCATGATATTGAGTTGGAATATGCTTTTGATCGTCTACAAGCCACAAAGTTGGAGCAAGCGTTTGCTATTCTGGTTCCTAACCGGGAACGCCGTATTGATGAATCCACAGGACTAAAAGGGGAAACTCATGAAAATAGCCGCCATTTATGCCCGCGTCTCTTCGGATCAGCAGAAGGAAGAGAAGACCATAGCCAGTCAGACGGCGGTGCTGATAGAATTTGCCCGCCAAGAAAATTACCAGGTACCGGATGAATGGGTTTTTGAAGATGAAGGCTATAGTGGGGCCAATTTGATCAGGCCAGGGCTTGAGCGAATCCGGGATTTAGCTGCAGAAGGTCAAATCCAAGCGGTTCTAGCGCTATCACCGGATCGGTTGAGCCGCAAATACGCTTACCAAGTTTTGCTGACTGAAGAACTAGCTCGGCACGGTGTCGAGGTGGTGTTCATCAAAGCGCCACACTCAGGCACCCCGGAAGATCAATTGCTGATTCAGTTTCAGGGTATGATTGCGGAATACGAGCGGGCACAGATTCTGGAACGTTCACGTCGCGGTAAGCGGCATCGGGCAAAACAAGGTGAAGTCAGCGTATTGAGTGGCGCACCGTATGGTTATCGCTATATCCGCAAAACAGATGATGCGGCCGCTTATTACGAAATTATCGAGGCCGAAGCGGATGTGGTTCGTAAAATTTTCAATCTGTATACGGTAGAAAGCTTAAGCATTGCCGAGATTACCCGCCAGTTGACTGCATTAGGGGTCCCAACTCGGAAACAAAAACCGCGCTGGGAACGTTCCGTCATTTGGGCGATATTGCGCAATCCAGCCTATCAAGGCCGTGCCTGTTTTGGCAAAACGGCTGTAACGACACGACAACGCATTACCCGGTCAGTGCGGTTAAGTGGCCGACTACCCAATCGTAATAGTGCGAACCATGAACGCCCTCGTGCGGAATGGATAGAAATATCGGTACCGGCTTTGGTGAGTGAGGAAACCTTCGCCTTGGCGCAAGAAAAGCTGATCGATAACAAAGTGCATGCACTGCGACGAACGATAGAACCGAGCATTCTTCAAGGTTTAGTGCATTGTCGCCAGTGCAGTTATGCGCTCTATCGAAGCTCTACACAAACGTCAGCACGTAAAATCTACTACTACCGATGTTTAGGTTCCGATGCTTATCGTCATGGCGGGAAAGCCATCTGTGATCAAAATCCGATTCGGCAGGATTTGCTCGATCAGTTGGTTTGGACCGAAATTCTCCGCTTGTTAGAAGATCCTGCGCTCATCCATAATGAACTCAACCGCCGACTGGAAGCCGCTCGTGATTCCAATCCAACCCAGCGTCGGCTGGACACACTGAACCGTGATTTAATTCGGGTGCGTAAAAGCATCGAACGATTGTTAACGGCCTACCAAGAAGAGTTACTGTCGCTGGACGAACTTCGTGTCAGAATGCCCCCATTGCGACAGCGAGAACAAGCCATGCAGGCAGAACTACAAGCTATCAATCATCAAACAGCCGATCGTGCAGCTTATTTACAGCTTGCCGAAACGCTCACTGCCTTTCTTGAACGCTTACACGCAAATGCCGATACCCTTGATATTAATCAACGCAAACGCATTATGAGACTCCTGGTCAAAGAGGTCATTGTAGGAAATGATTTGATTACGATTAAACATTCGATACCAAGACAAATGGTGCCAACTGGAGGTAGTTCGCAATCGTCGATACCAGCTAGCGAGCAAAATCAAACGCCGAGTGATAAATATTCTCTTTTGTGTAAGGGGCGTGAAGACACCGCCCTGTGGCGTGCCTTTGTCTCGGTTTACCTGTTCACCATTTGGCATTTGCATCGGTGCCGTTAACCACCGTTCAATATAGAGTCGAATCCACGCTGAATCGGTGTGTTTATAGACCGCTTTCAGCAATAAGTCGTGTGGGATGTTGTCAAACAGCCCTTTAATATCGAATTCAAGCACCCAATCATAACGCCAACAACGTTCTCTCGTGATGCCAATTGCATCAAGTGCCGATTTGCATGGCCTATAGCCATACGAATCCGATAGAAATTGCGGCTCTACTCCAGGTTCAAATTCAAGCTTAACGACCATCTGAGCAATACGATCACTCACGGTAGGTATCCCCAAGATGCGTTCCCCACCCGCTTTCTTCGGAATGGCTACCGCTTTAACAGCTGGCGGAAAATAACTTCCTGATGATAGTCGATTCCATAATGTGTAAAGATTGTCTTGCAGGTTTTCCTGATAATCTGCAAGTGTTTGCTTATCAATGCCTGCGGCACCTGCATTGGCTTTCACCAACTCAAACGCACGCCAAACTTGCCATTTGGAAATAACATAAGGTTTTGTCTGGTTCATGCCTTCCTCCTGTCACAAAACAGTTGAAACACAAACTCAAACTGCCTGATGTTGCCCCTTCGCTCCACGTTCATTACAAACGCTTCCTCACTACTACGAGCAACTCCGCCCCAGTATCATGCCTTGGTACTCTCATATTCATAAATTTAGTTATTTATATTTCTCCCGTAACTATTCAGCGTAATTCAAAACCGTAACGGTCGTCCGAACACTTACAACATAAAATCAGGCATTTTTCCGTCGAATAGAAGTTCAAGAGCCGTTGTGGCAGAAACATTATTTTTTCGGCAAGTAAACAAATAACTGCGCACGCGAC
>CANNKG010000066.1 GCA_947505105.1 Methylococcaceae bacterium
AAGGGTGTCGCTATTTTCGCGATAGCTGTTTAGGGGCATCCCAGCCCCAACAGCGGCGAAAATTACGCGACAGGTTTATGCCTCCGGCGGCTTTGGCCGTCCTGTCACCATATCGTCCCGACCCAACAAGGGGATCGGAACATCGTGCCAATGACTCGACGGCTCTTCGGGAAACAGATTGTTTATTCTTAAATTTAATGCTCAATAGCATTAAATTTAACAAACACAATCTGCCCTGCGCCTTCCAAAGGCTAAAAATCTTCGCTTCGCTCTCCAGGATTTTCAGCGGATGAATGGATTGCTTCAATCGTGGAAAACCGAAAATTCAATTTGGAGTATCGTTTTCAGCGTGAAGATGGAAAGATTTTTTGGGTAATTGGACAGTCACGAGAATCTCGCTCGGTAACTGGTGAATTGTTAGGCTATATCGGGACTATTACAGACATAAGCCAGCGCAAGCAAGCAGAGGAGTCACTACAGATGATGCGATTCTGTGTGGATTTCGCTGGTGATAGCATATTTTGGATTAGCCGCGAGGGCCATATCCTCTATGCAAACCACGCAGCTTGCGAGGAACGCGGTTATTCCAGCGAGGAAATGCTTGATATGCGTATTTTTGATCTAGACCCGGATTACCAGTCCGACGTATGGGGTCCTCACTTTGAAGATCTCAAAATGCGCGGCACTATCACCCTCGAGACCCGTCATCGCACTAAGGACGGTGTTGTGTATCCTATTGAGGTCAATGCTAATTACGTTCATATTGGCGGGCATGAATTCAATTTTTGCTTTCTCCGAAACATCTCCGCTCGTAATTACATGGAAGATGAGCTAAAAGCCCGCGAGAAAAGATTCCGTTCGATAATTGAAATTTCGCCAGTTCCTATGGATTTAAATGATAAACAACAAAATATTACGTATTTGAATCCTACATTTATGCAAATATTTGGTTACAGTATAGAGGATATTCCAACTCTCGCTGAATGGTGGCTCAAAGCCTATCCTAATCCTGATTATCGGGATTGGGTTAGGGTTACCTGGGAAACAGCTCTTAAACAAGCCGAATGTGAACATAAATCATTCTCGACAATGGAGCTTAATATATGTACTAAATCAGGTAAATTTAAAACCGTGATCATCAGTGGAGCGCAATTAGAAGGGTCCGATGAGCATTTAGTCGTGCTATTTGATATTACTGAACGCAAAAAAGCTGACAACTATAACCAATTTCGCAGTAATATTCTTGAGCAACTGGCTACCAATAAACCACTTAACAGCATTCTTGAAGCACTAGTGTTGGGTGTAGAGAAGATTAATTCAGCAATGGTGTGCAATATTTTATTGCTTGATGATGAAGGAAAGCATTTTCATAAGAGTATCGGGCCCAACTTGCCAGATTTCTATAACGAAGCCATCAAAGGTGAAGAAATTGGTATTGGAGTTGGCTCTAGTGGGGTTTCTGCCTTTACAGGAAAGCCAGTCATTGTAGAAAACATTGCGACACATCCTTATCCACTCTATAAAGAACTCGCAACAAAATCTGGATTATGTGCATGTTGGTCTCAGCCTATCCTATCATCACGTAATCAAGTACTAGGAACTTTCGACAGTTATCATCATGAGGAAATCACGCCTGATGCATCGGATATTGATCTGATTGAACAATCAGCCAGACTGGCCAGTCTAGCTATTGAGCGCAAACAAAATGAAATGGAGCTTCGCATTGCCGCGACTGCTTTTGAATCTCAAGAAGGCATGATGGTCACTGATGCCAACAACAATATTCTCCGTATTAATAGTGCCTTCACCGCAATTACCGGTTATATGGCAGAAGACGTTGTCGGTAAGAATCCTCGAATACTCCTACCAGACCAACAGGATGCAAATTTCTATGATGCTATGTGGAAAAGCATCAATACTTCAGATTCTTGGCAGGGTGAAGTCTGGAGTCGGCGTAAGAGTGGCGAGGTTTTCCCAGAACATCTCATCATCACCGCAGTCAAGGACCTAAACGGCGTCATTTCCAATTACGTTGCAACACTCACTGACATAACTTTACGCAAGGAGGCTGTTGAAAAAATTGAGCAACTAGCCTTCTACGATCCTCTGACTGGTCTGCCTAATAGGCGACTGTTACTGGATCGGTTAAAGCTTGCATTTGCTTCCAGTCTTCGCAGTGAACAACAAGGTGCATTACTGTTTATTGACATGGATAATTTTAAGATTCTAAATGACACTTTCGGTCATGATATGGGTGACTTACTGTTGCAACAGGTTGCGCAACGTCTAAAATCCTGTGTGCGCGAAGGTGACACAGTTGCTCGTCTCGGTGGTGATGAGTTTGTAGTAATGTTAGAAGACTTGAGTTCGCAAACTCTTGATACTGCAGCCCAAGCTGAAATTGTTGGCAATAAAATTATGGCTATTCTGAATCAGTCATTTCAGCTTGATACCCGTGAATATCACAGCACACCCAGCATCGGCGTAACCTTATTTAACGGTCAAGAACAATCAAGCGAAGAAGTGTTGAAACAGGCAGATATTGCCATGTATCAAGCCAAGGCCTCAGGCCGAAACTCATTACGCTTTTTTGATCCAAAAATGCAAGCAATTATTACTGCCCACGCAGCAATGGAAGAAGACTTGCGCAATGCGCTTAAAGAACATCAATTTATACTCTATTATCAGCCGCAAGTTCATCAAAGAGATCAAATAATCGGTGCTGAAGTGCTTATCCGCTGGCGACATCCACTTCGGGGCTTAATTTCTCCAGCAGAATTTATCCCTCTTGCAGAAGAATCCCACTTGATATTATCAATAGGTGAATGGGTGCTAAAGCAAGCATGTGGTCAGCTTAAAATATGGGAAGATAATGAGTATACTCGGCATTTACAATTGGCCGTTAATGTCAGCGCACGCCAATTTCATCAGGCCGATTTTGTAGCGCAAGTGAGTCAGGTATTGACATCTACCGGAATCAACCCAACTTTGCTGAAGCTGGAACTGACCGAAAGTTTAGTGCTTAATGATATTGATGACACTATCTTTAAAATGAATGCGCTTCGAAAAATTGGCGTACGCTTTTCGATGGATGATTTTGGTACTGGCTATTCATCACTCTCCAGTCTCAAGAAACTGCCACTCGATCAACTTAAAATTGATCAGAGTTTTGTGAATGACATCTCTATCGATCAGGATGATACTATCATCGTTGAGACTATTATTGCTATGGCTAACAAACTTAATATGGAGGTCATCGCCGAGGGCGTAGAGACTGAAGTGCAACGTGTCTTTTTGGAGCAGCATGACTGCCTACTCTTCCAAGGTTATTTATTCAGTAGGCCAGTCCCCATTGAACAATTTGAATTGTTACTGAAGAAAAACTTACGCTAACAAATGATTATTCGATATCTTATGGCAGCATTAGAAATGATAGCAGACGCAAACCAAAAAGGGATTAACAGCAGATTGTCTTGTTCCCAAACCCTAGTTTGAGAATGCTTACCTGCAAGCGCTGCTTGCCGAAACCTAACCATACTACTATTGCAAAAGCTCAGCTTTATCTAAGGTAAACGTTAACGGATTTGATAGTCTAGGCTCAACAGGGGAGAGTCGCCCTGAAAAATGTTTAAAGCCATTATTTTCCTAAGCATACAGACTGACTAAGCCGTTCGTCGCAATCGCTCGACTTTGCATGATTTCGTCGGTCACGCCATGGTTCGCTCCGGTAGCTTCATTTCCTGACTCGTCTGTCAACTCACGGTCTTGATGGTCACCCTCAGCACCTTGTTGAAAATAGGGCGATGCTGCTTGATGCTGTTGACCTGAAAATGACTGCTGTGACACATTAACATCCGCTAAATTAAGCTGTTGAGCACTAAACATCTCGCGTAATTTGGGGATGCTCGCCTCCAAAATTTCTCTTACCCCGGCATTTTGAGCCGTAAATGAGATATTCGCCTGTTCGTTATGCATGTCGATACGGATGGTGATTGGGCCTAGATGTTCCGGGTTTAGCTTGATATCGGCGGAGGACATATTCTGATTATTCATCCACAGGATTTTTGAGCCTAATTCTTGATTCCACTCGGGACTGTATAAGTGTTTGCTCATCGTGGGCTGTTCTACTTTTTCGGAGCTTTTAAGTTGTTGTCCTAATTGCTGTATATCCCCGACGATGCGTGAAGCATTATTTTCGATAGGTTGATCGATAGCGTTGGGTACTTCGTTAACTTGGCTTTTTTCGATGAGCGGATTGAGATTCTCGCTAGTTAAAGGAACTGAGGTATTTGCAAAATCCTTCAAATTATCTTGGTGTTCTGGGGTCTCAGGGTTCTGATTAACGCTTGAATCGGCAAGTTTGGTTGCATTCGAGGCATCTGTAGAAATTGTCGTACTTATTGAGTTTATTGAATTCGTAGGACTCGTTAAGCTTGAAGAACCCGTTAAGCTTAAAGAACCCGTTAAGCTTAAAGAATCCGTGAAGTTTAAAGAACTTGTTAAGTTTGTAGTGTTGCTTATGCCGGTTAGTTTAGATGAACTGGTCGACTTTGTTGAGGATGCCTGACTATTACTCTCTACTTTTCCTGCTTGGAAACTGGGGGGAATCATCAGATTTGCTAGCGAATTTTCAATAGACACTGGAGTTAGTTGAGTGTCGATACTCGTGCCGGTATTATCTTCTGGTTCGTCTGGTTTTTCAGATGAAAAAACTGTGGTCTCGGTGACTGGAATTTCTTGAGGCAAGGTATTGGCAACTGGGTCGGGAGGCAAAAGTTGGCTCATGGTTGCAGGTTGCAACAATGCTGTGGAAGCTACCTGTTCGGCGCTATCGGTTTCGTCAATATTTTGACTGAGGGGCTTTTTAGTCGTATGGGTATCGACAGGGGGAGTCGAAGTTCCGACAGCATTGGAAATTCGTCCTAAAACAGCCGATAGGGCTTCCATGGTTTGGTTCAGATCAATTTCTTGAGTGGTTTCGAGTTTTTTGGCAACCGGCAATTGTTTGCCGAGTAATTGAGAAATTTCCTGCATACTTTCCACTGGCGTGAAAAAATTACTCAATCCTGAAGTGGTTGGCGCTTGAAGTGTTATGGTCGATTCCGTTTCACCGGCAGCCTTGGGCTTGGTCAACTGCAATTGTTGCGTGAGTGCTGCCGTAAATGAATCAATAGTCATTCCTGGTTGGATATTGCTGAGTAACGATTGTAATTCAGCAAGTTGACCACTGGTCGTCACTGACGGTATGACTTGATCCGTTCCTGCGCCGATGTTGGTGAATAACCCGGATAGTACACTTGATGTTTCAATATTCATTGACGTTCCCCTGCAAACTTATTCAATATATGAAACATACAGCATTTTATATGCCATTCATGCTCTGTCCTCGTGTTGATCGTGACGAGCGGTCATCCGATTCGGCCTGTTCGCGTTTGTTTTCGAGTTTGTGTTCTTCAGCGACAATGCCGTCAAATACTTTTTGAAGGCTTTGGGTATGTTGATGCTTATTTTCCCAGTTCTTGCGTTTATTCATCACTTCTAGTTCTGCTTGTTGAACGAGTTGGGCTTGTCCGGCAATCGCCTGATCGAGTTTTTCGATGAAGGCCCTAAAATCCACCAATACCGTGACACTCATACCAACACTCGCATTGTTCTGAAATTTATCGAGATATTCCTGCCGGTATTGCACCAAATGCTCTAATTGTTGAATGGCCTCTTGATGGCGCCGCAGCGTTTCTCCCAGCGCTTCAAGTGATTTTTGCTCCTGTTGTGCTTTAATATCGACAATGGTTTGAATACGTTGAGATTTTTTCATAAGCTACTGGTTACCAATTAATTGACGCTTAATAATTGTTCTAATTCACGAAGACTTCGATCAATATCGACGGCTTCGTTCATGTTTTGTTGTAAAAAATCCTGAATCGCCGGATAACGCGCGATGGCCTGATCAATGCGCGGATCACTGCCGCGTTGATAGGCACCCACGCTGATCAAGTCTTTGTTTTGTTGGTAGAGCGAATACATACGCCGCAATTCTCGTGCCATTTGCATGTGCCGGGTGTCGACGATATCGGGCATCACTCGACTAATCGAGGCTTCAATATCAATCGCTGGAAAATGGCCGGATTCTGCAAGTGATCTGGATAAAACAATGTGCCCATCTAAAACCCCGCGGGCCGCGTCAGCAATCGGGTCATTATTATCATCGCCTTCGGTCAGTACCGTATAAAATGCGGTAATCGAGCCACTGCCTTCATCGCCATTACCAGCCCGCTCAACGAGGTGAGGAAGTTTGGCAAAAACCGAAGGAGGGTAGCCTTTAGTGGCCGGCGGTTCGTCAATGGCGAGCGCGATTTCTCGATGTGCTTGGGCATAGCGGGTCAAGGAGTCCATTAGTAATAAAACATCGAGGCCTTGATCTCGAAAAAATTCGGCGATACTGGTGGACAACAGAGCGCCGTGGGCGCGCATTAACGGTGGATAATCAGCGGGCGTGGCGACGACGACCGCGCGTTGCATACCTTCCACGCCTAAAATTTTCTGCACGAATTCGTTTACCTCGCGTCCTCGTTCACCAATCAGACCGACGATAACTACATCGGCGGTCGTAAATTTGGTCATCATTCCGAGCAGGACACTCTTACCCACCCCGGTCCCGGCGAATAACCCCATACGTTGACCGCGACCAACACATAAAATTGAATTGATCGCCCGAACCCCGACATCGAGTGGTTCTCTAATCGGTTTGCGTGATAACGGATTAATTTGTACCCCGGTTAACGAAATTTTAGCTTCGGTTTTTAATGGACCTTTGCTATCGAGGGGACGTCCTGCGCCGTCTATGACGCGTCCAAGTAAACTAAAACCGACGCTTGCGAGGCTCGCTTTTCCCAGCGGGACAACCCGGCAACCCGGTTCCAAGCCATGCGTTTCGCCGGTTGGCATTAGAAATACCCGATCACCTGAAAAACCAACGACTTCAGCTTCAATCGATTTATTATTTTTAAGAATGACCAGACAGTGTGAACCAATTGACGCCCGACAACCAACCGCTTCGAGGGTCAATCCGACCATACGCGATAAGCGCCCTTCTACAACGAGTTCAGGACGTTCCGTTAGCCGATCCGCGTAGGATTGGAGTTGATTAAGCCAAATTTTGTGTCGATCAGGATTTGGAATCATATTGATCAGGTAGTGGACAAAGAAGGATGTCTCTATTAACTATAGTTCAGAAAGCGGGGCTTGCCCAGCCTCGCGAACTCATTTACGAGCGAGTTAAGAAACAGGCAACAAATGACAGCGATTGATCAGTCTGTGACGGTAACTAGGACTCAGTCAATTTATTTATGGCGAGTGTGGTTTAAAAAAGCCGTTCGTGGTGAGCTTGTCGAACCATGAATCGAAAATCCTTCGACAAACTCAGGACCAGCGGAGTATTTATAAGTTAGCACTTCTCGACACCAGACTGTCCAAATTGAGAAATGCTGATTTATAGGTACAAAAATGACTGAGTACTAGAGTAAAACAGCCGTACTCATTTTTTTATTAAATGTTTTTGCATTGTAATGTTGACCGAATCTTGAAAATTTTCTAATAAAATATCAATATTAAGGTAAACTTATTACAGAATGAGTACATTCAATAGTTATGATGGATCATGCTGTTTCTTTGTTAAATCAAAACACATCGGTTTTAAATTCTTTATGCGCGCAGATAATCGGGTTATTGACCCGAATAATCAACTAGCTCCTCACTATATCCTTGGCATTGCGGCTTCAGCAAACGATGTGAAAGCCTTAGTCGATTTTGTAGCGAATCTTTCGATCGATTTAAACTGTAGTTACATTATTGCGCAGGATTCGACTGCTAATGATCGGAGTTTTACGGCGGAATTTTTATCGCTGGAAACCTGTTTGCCGGTTCAGAATGTGGTAGACAAACAGCGAATCAGCATAAACACTATTTATATTATTCCACCGGGTTTTGATTTAAATTTCAGTGACGGCTTGTTTCAATTGATAGTACCCACTATCCCTTCGGCCAATAGACTGTTTCAAACGCTCGCAAAACACTATAACGAATATGCGATTGGTGTGGTGCTTTCGGGCTCAGGCATGGATGGGACGACAGGTTTGCGTGCAATCAAAACGGCCGGGGGGATAACCTACGCCCAAGTACCGGACACCGCCATATTTGAAAGCCTACCTCAATCGGCAATTGATGCAGGTCTAGTTGATCGGGTTATGGCATCGGATCAAATTGCCCAAGACTTGCGGCAACTAATGGGTTTATCCGAGATTACATCGAAAATAGATGATTTTGAAAATCAGCCTCAAACACTCACGAAATTATTTCGTAAAGTGCTCAAGCAAACCAAAATTGATTTTTCCAATTATAAACTCACCACCGTTTTGCGACGACTCCAGCGGCGCTTGCTGGCTACGGAATCGGATAGTCTCGAAACATATCTTAGTTATGTAAATAATAATCCGGGTGAAGTGCATTTGCTGGCTAGAGAAGTGCTAGTGTCGATCACTGAATTTTTTCGTGACCAAGACGCTTTTTATTCGGTGGGGCTGTGGATTAGGGAACTGATCGAACGCAAAAAAAATAGCAAGGAGCTACGCGTTTGGGTGGTTGGTTGCGCGACGGGGGAGGAGGCGTACTCGCTGGCAATCCTGTTTGCTGAATGTTATGGCGAACAGGTATTGTGCAAGAATCATTTACAGGTCTTTGCGACCGATATTGATAATAATGCCCTCAATATCGCCCGACGGGGCACCTTTAAGCTGTCGGCGCTACAAAATATGCCAGCCGAATATTTGAGTCGGTATTTTATCCTGAATGGAGAAGATTACGAACCTATCAAAGAATTACGCGATTGTGTCATTTTTGCGCGTCAGGACATCATCAGTGATCCGCCTTTTTTAAAAGTTGATTTGATTGTGTGTCGGAATGTTTTGTCATCTTTCAATCCCCATTTGCAGTCCAAGGTACTGATGACCTTACATTACGCACTGCAGTCGGATGGGGTATTATTTCTTGGATCCTCTGACGATGTGGCTCAGCAAGAAACTTTGTTTACGAGTGTCGATGCTACGGCCAAACTGTTCAAACGCCGGAGTGATGCTCGGCAACCTAGTTTGGAGCAGAGTCCGCGCGGGCAATTGCTAAGTGCGCCGCAATTAAAAAACACCGGTTCCAGTCATGAACGGCTGTTTTTAGATACCATCGGAAAATTTTATGCGCCTCTGGGGCTATTGATTGATAGTAGTTTTAACGTTGTTCATCTATATGGTGCTGTCGAAAAATTTATCGGGTCAGGAATGGGAGGAGCAGTTCTGAATTTAGCGCGCCACATCGTGCCGGAATTTCGTAGTGAAATCATTACCGTTTTTCACCGTACCCAACGAAAAAAGATGCCGATGTTCAGTAAAAAGCGCCGAATAGCGTCATTGAGCTATCAGACTTGGCGCTTGGGCGTATTTCCGACCAGCACATCAACTAAGGAGAGTGAGTATTATCTAATTGTTTTCGAGCTGATCCAGAAATCAGTATCCTCGGAGGCGGATGAATTACCTGAGCATAATGATCAGGTCATGGACGAGGGACTCGAAAATCAATTGAAAATGGCTCACTCGGACCTCCAAA
This sequence comes from Methylococcaceae bacterium, assembly GCA_947505105.1. Lineage (GTDB taxonomy): Bacteria > Pseudomonadota > Gammaproteobacteria > Methylococcales > Methylomonadaceae > SXIZ01. The sequence goes on from CANNKG010000066.1 coordinate 9,652, forward strand.
TCAAGTTTCAGAATATCCAACTATTGAATGAAGAATTGCAGAGTTCTAATGAAGACCTTGAGTTGATAAATCTTGAATTGTTCTCGACAAAAAAGCAATTGATGACTGTCAATGAGGAAAGTTTGACGAAATCTTCCTCCTTGACTCAGATAAACAACGAGTATGAAAGCATTTATAACACCATTGATTTTCCGGTGATGGTCTTTGATGAAAACTTTTGTTTAAAACGTGTGAATAAGGCGGCGCAACATGTGTATGAGCTGTCATCATCCGACAAACATCAGCGTCATGTAAGTTATTTACGATTGCCTGAGTATCTCGGTGATCTTGAAATAAGAATTCAGGAAGCCTTTTCGGGTGAACAAAAAATAAGTTTTACCACCTACTCGCATAATCGGAACTATAAGGTGGTCTTGCTTCCTTCGGTTGGGGATCACGATGGACTTCGGAGGGTTTTGGTCATTGTTATCGATCATGGAGAACGAGAACATGCCCAACAGCAGATTATCGAGACTCAGCAACGATTATCGTTGATTATGAATCATTCATTAATGATTGTTTCTCTAAAAGACGCTGTAGGTCGTTATGAATTTGTAAATTATCGATTCGAGGAGACCTTTGGGATCATTCAACGTGACATTTTAGGTAAAACCGATCGGCAAATTTTTGAAGCTGACCTAGCGAAAATGCTGCGTAAACCCGATCTGGAAGTGCTTGAAAAACTCACGCCTTACCAGAGTATTAACACCCTTAAATTGGGTCAAAAAGCGCAGATTCTGGAGATGATAAATTTTCCTATTTTGGATAAAAATGGCATTATCCAAAGTATTTGTATGCAAGCGCATGATGTCACTCATAAAATTCAAGCAGAGGAACAATTGCGTTTGGCGGCTCAGGTGTTCGAACGTGCCTCTGAAGCGATTATGATTACCGATGCCGAAGGGCATATTTTAACCGTTAATGCAGAGTTTCTTAGAATTACCGGATATTCCCCTGAAGAGGTGATCGGTAAGACACCGGCTATTCTGAAATCCGGTCAGCATGATCAGGAATTTTATCGGGACATGTGGAATGCGATACAGACCCTGGGAGGTTGGCAAGGCGAAATCATCAACCGACGCGCAGATGGCGCCAATTATACCGAATGGTTGACCATTAGTGTGGTCCATGATGCCAAAGGTAAGATCCTCAATTATCTAGCTAATTTTAGTGATATTAGCTCAATCAAAGCGATGCAAAATCGTATTGAACATCTTGCAACGCATGATGAATTAACCGGACTTGCCAATCGAACATTAATGATCGATTGTCTTCGGCACGATTTGGCCTATGCCAAACGAAATCATGAAAATGTCGCAGTTTTAAGTATCGATCTCGATAATTTCAGCAATATCAACGATACACTGGGTCAAAATATCGGCGATTTGATTTTGAAACAAGTAGCTGAGCGCTTGCAAAATTGCATGCGCGATTCGGACACCTTGGCACGCATAGGGGGAGACGAATTTGTGGCAATCATGAATAATGTCGAAATCACCGAGGTTAATCTGATTGCTGCGCGTATTATTGATTTTCTGGCGGCCTCATTTCATGTTAAAGATCGTGATTGCTTTCTCTCGGCGAGCATTGGGATCGGTATTTATCCTCATGATGGTGAAGATAGTCTCACCTTACTCAAAAATGCCGATATTGCGATGCATCGTGCGAAAGATCATGGCCGTAACCAATATGTATTTTTTGCCGAAGCGATGAAAATTAAAGTCTTGCAAAGAATGACTATCGAAATCGGCTTGCGGATTGCAATCGCAACACGGCGATTGTACATGGAGTATCAGCCCAAAATCGAATTGGCCACTGGTCAGATCGTGGGTGTTGAAGCGCTTTTGAGATGGAATGATCCTGACCTGGGTGATGTGGCGCCTATCCAATTCATACCGATCGCTGAAAAATGCGGCTTGATGATGACGATTGGTGAACAAATCATCGATATGGTTATGCAGCAAATTCATTTCTGGCATAGCCAAGGAATGAGTTTGCCACCGGTTTCAATCAACTTGTCTGCCCATCAACTCCATAATCCTCAAATTGTCGAGATTCTCGAAAATGCCTTAGCACGCCATAAAATCAGCGCGCGGGGAATTATTTTGGAAATTACCGAAAATATGCTGATGGAACGCATTGAGTTTACCGCCACAATTCTGCGGCAACTCGTAGCGCATGGCTTTCAAATCAGCATTGATGACTTTGGGACCGGTTACTCCTCGTTACTTCATTTAAAGCGTCTACCGATTCATGAATTAAAAATTGATCGCAGTTTTATCAAGGGTCTTGAAACAGAACAAGAAAGTCTTTCGATCTGCGAAGTGATAATTAAAATGGGGCTTTCCTTGAATTTACAAGTGGTTGCAGAAGGCGTCGAAACCGAGGAGCAGTTGCGGATTATACAAAAATTAGGCTGCGAACAGGCTCAAGGGTATCTGTATTGTCGCCCGTTAAGTGCCGATCAGTTTGCAGGATTACTGACGACTGCCAATATAAGCCAAAAGAGCCTGAATTATGCTGATGAGTGATTTAGGATAAAAATTTAATCATTTGCACCCATAGCACCCTCCCACAGAGCATAGGATGTGCTGAACGGAGTGAAGCGCATCGTTCGCGAAAGATGTCCACGACCGATGCGCCTCCTTACGTCGGCACATCCTATGGCTTGTGTTGTACAATCAAACTACCGCGAGTGAAATATCCAAGTTTTAACGCCCAATTAATTCCACGTTCCGGAACTGAACGGCTGAATTGTTCTGGCGCAAATATAATCTAACTGCTTGATTCAACATCGTCTTCACGATCACCGCCCAACACCATTGCAATAACTTGTGCGAGGCGTTTTTCGACGGTTGCATCGACATAAGAGGTGTCGGTAGTGACGACACATCCGCCTTGAGTGATAAGGGGGTCTTCGACTATATTCCAGGAGTTCATCGTTTCGGTCAATGCTAGAGAGGATTTTACCAATTCAGCATCCAGGGGATGCAGACGCAAGCTGATTTTCTGAGTAGCGACCGGCAACACGTTGATCGCGGCTCTCACAACGGCAATGACTTCGCCTTTATCGAGTTTAAGTTCACGGCGAACCAAGTGACTGGCAATCGCAATCGCTAAATCGACCAATTGTTTTTCGACGTCAAGATCCAGATTTTTGAATGGCTCGTTAAGCGACTCCATTAAGCTGACGAATTCGGCGGCTTGTTGACGCTGAAGCTCTTGTGTTTCTTCGATACCCTTTTCGTAGGCTTCCTTGTAGCCTGTGTCGTAGCCGGTTTGATAGCCTTGTTGCTGTCCTTCCGCCAAGCCTTGTTCAAGTCCTAGTTGATGTCCTTCGGCGTAGCCTTCTTGCTTGCCTTGTTCAAACGCTTCGGTGTAAGCCTGTTGTTGCATGGCTTCGATTTGTTCAACGGTCAAGGCGGGCGGTTGAATTTCGGCGATTTTGGAAGGATCTACCGAACCATCTTCGTTAAAAAAATCCGGAATATCCCATAAGCTCAGTGAATCTAATTCTTCATCAGTGAAGTGATAGCCACCTTTAGACAAGTTCGTCTCCTCCACCGCCTAAGCTGATTTCACCCGAATCAGCTAAGCGTTTGGCAATATTCAAAATATCTTTTTGCGCCGTTTCAACGTCGCTTAAGCGCGCTGGTGGTGAGGCATCAAGATCATCACGCAGCATTTCAGCCGCGCGTTTGGACATATTGCTGAAGATTTTTTCCTTGAGGTTATCATCAACGCCGCGCAAGGCCAGTAAGAGTTGGTCGGTTGATACTTCTCTGAGCAGAGATTGAATGCCGCGGTTATCGACTGAAGACAAGTCTTCGAAGACGAACATTTTGTCCTGAATTTGTTGCGCGAGTGAGGCATTATTTTCAGTAATTTCTTCCATGACCACTTCACTGACGGAATTTTCAAGGAAGTTCAAGATATTGGCGACAGTGTCGACACCGCCTAGCATCGAAGCTTTTACGCCATCGCCCCCTGTCAATTGTTTTTCCATGATGTCGTCGAGCTCCTTCAGGGCTGAAGGTTGAACGCTTTCAAGCGTTGCAATACGCATGACTAGATCTGAACGCATGTTTTTAGGCATATAGGCCAGAATTTCAGCCGCTTGGTCGGCATCCAGCAAGGATAAAATAATCGCAATAATCTGCGGATGTTCAAGGTGAATCAAATCGGCAATGGAGCGTGAATCCATCCACTTTAACTGCTCAATCCCTTTGCTATTGGCACCGAGCAGAATGCGATCGATAATGTTGGCAGCTTTGTCGGCACCTAAGGCACTAGTCAACATTTTGCGGATATATTCATCAGCATCCATACCTAAGGTCGTTTGACCGCGGACTTGAGTAATAAATTCTTCCAGAACGACATCCACCATTTCTGGGCTGATGTTATTCATGGTTACCATGGTCGTGCCAATCGATTGTACTTCCTTAGGTCCCAAGTGGCGTAACACTGAAGCAGCTCGATCCTGGCCCAGGGCCAATAAAAATACCGAGGCTCTTTCAATTTGTTTTAAAGATGTATTATTTGACATCGTCTTTTATCCAGTTTTTGATTACTTGGGAGACCAGTTTAGGATCGTCATCGACTAGTTTGCGAACATATTCCAGACGTTTTTCGTAACTTTGCGGCGCTTCGAGTAATAACATATCGTCGTTGGCATGGGTCAAGGCTAGATTTTCACCTTCGACTGTGCCAGATTCACCCATCACAGGTTCGGCAACCGGTACAGCGATTGGATTGCCTTTTTCATCATATTTGACGATTCCACCGATCGCAGCCGCTTGCGCCTGCGCTTCACGTAAGGCGATGGCTTTTTGTTCTTCCTCGCTACGCGCTACTAAGCCGCGCATCGTGGGGCGAAGTACCCCGAACACGATCAAGAGGACGACTAAGGCGGCCGCCAATTGTTTCATGGCATCCAGGAACCACGCTTCTTTCCATAATGGAAGTTCCGCCATCGGTTGTTCATCGATAACCTTGAATGCTGAATTGGTCACCGTAACTTGGTCACCGCGACTGGCGTCAAAGCCTACCGCCTGTTTGACCAAGTCTGTAAAACGATTGATATCTTCTTGGGAGTAAGCTTGGCTAAGATCTTTGCCATCCTGAACCATATGCATGTTATCAACGACGACCGCAACCGACAGTCTGCGCAATTCGCCGCTGGCTTGACGTACATGGGTAATCGTCTTGTCCAGTTCGTAATTGCGGGTCGAGCTTTTATTTTCGGATGTGGGTTGAGTGGTTTTTGAACCATCTGGTTTAGCGATTTCAGGCGCAATACCGGCATCGGGGGGTTGGTTGGATAAGGCACCGGGTACACCTTGGACCGAAGACAGGGCATTTTTGGCTTCATTGGTTTGTTCGCTACGCAGTGCCGGTAAGTCCGGATTGAATATTTCCTGAGTTTTTTCGGTGGTTGTAAAATCAAGATCGGCACTGACTTGAGCGCTTAAACCATCCATACCGACCACAGGTGATAGGATGTTGCCGATACGTTCGATCAAATGATTTTCGATTTTTTGCTTATATTCGAATTGTTTTATCGACAGCGTGGATTCGGACGAATCATTATTATTCAAAAATTGCCCGCGTTGATCGACCACAGTCACTTGTTCAGGTTCCATCAGAGGTACGCTGGACGCGACCAGATGCACGATTGAGTCGATTTGGCCTTTATTGAGCGCTCGGCCCTGGGATAAATTGATGATCACTGATGCACTGGGTTTTTTATGCTCACGCACAAATACCGATTGTTTGGGCAGCGCCAGCAGCACCCGGGCGGATTTGACGCCCTCGATGGTGGTAATGGTGCGAGCAATCTCGCCTTCGAGCGCGCGTTGAAAGCGCATTTGCTCAATATTTTTACTGGTGCCGAGCGTTTGCTCTTTATCTAATAAATCATAACCACCGACTGGCGCGTGCGGCAGACCTTGGGCGGCTAATTTAAGCTTAAGTTCCCGGACCTTTTCGGGTGCCACCATAATTGCGCCAGTGCTGTTATCGATTTTGTATTCAATTTTGCTGGATTTCAATGCTTCGAGAATTTCGCCCGAGTCGGCTTCGTTAAGACCATTAAATAACACATCGTAGGTCGGCTCTTGCGACCACAGGACCACGGCAATGCCAATCGCGACACTCAATGCCAGTCCAAGCATTAAGCCAAGTTGCCGGACCACGGTTAACTTTGCTAATTCTTTTAAGGCTGGATGAGTTCTATTGGCAGGTTCTAATTCCTGACTTGCCTCACCTGCAATGACTTCTCGTTCGCTCATTTGGGGTATTTAACGGGTAATGTACGGGTTATATTCGAAAGCACCTAAGCTAGATAGGCATATTCATGACTTCTTTATAGGCGTCTACTAATTTGTTGCGCACCTGGAGCATCGCCTGAAAAGACACATCGGCTTTTTGAGAGGCGATCATCACTTCTGCCAAACTTACGTCAGTATCGCCAATTTCAAATGCTTGTGACAATTTTCCGGCAGTTTGCTGAGTATTATTGACTGAATCTATGGACTGTTTAAGTAACGCGCCAAAATCGGATTCCGTGCTGACCGGAGCCGGCTGGTTGGCTGCGCCGATAGACATGGTCCTCATTTGAGCAAGGACTTGATTAATGTTCATTTCGCTCATGATAATAACCTCGGAGACTAAAGAGTGATTTATCAATAACAAGCATAATTTAAGCCAATGTTGGGAAGTAAAAAAATAACCTGTACAAACCAACTACCGTTGGGGTCATGAAATGTTATTAACTCGCGCTCCAAAAAAAAGTAGGGTGGATAAGCAACGCGCATCCACCTTTGCTACTGCGCAGATGGTGGATGCGCTTACGCTTATCCACCCTAAATCGATCAGTTCAGGTTATTTTATTGTTATTGCTATGGAATCAAGATCCCGGTTTCCTTCATCCGGGCAATTTTGTAACGTAAGGTCCGTTCACTGATTCCCAATTGTATTGCAGTGAGTTTACGACTGCCATTTTGTTCTGCCAAGGTATGCAGAATGATCTGCTCTTCAACTAATCTCACCCCATCATCCAACGCAGTTGTGCCATGAGTTTGCGGATGATTAAGTATAGCAGGTGCATGGTGATCGCCAAGCTCATCGAGATAATCATTTTCAAAAAGGTCATCGGCTTCAAAAAGCAAATCCTGTGCGGTAATTTTGGCGTGTTGATGAATAATTAGCGCGCGTTGCATAACATTTTCTAACTCCCTGACATTGCCGGGCCATTGATAGCTTAATAATTTTTCGATAGCCTGACTATCAAAGCTCGGAAGTTTCTGGTGTTCTGGACAATGGCGCTGGAGTAAATCATTGGCCAGCGGCAAAATGTCTCCGCTGCGATCACGCAGCGCCGGAATTTTGATTGGAAAGACGCACAATCGATAATATAAATCTTCCCGAAAATTGCCAAGGCTGACTTGTTCTTTGAGTTTACGATTGGTCGCTGCCAAAATTCTGACATTCAAGTGAATCTTACGGTGACTACCGAGGCGTTCGAGTTCTTTTTCCTGAAGTACGCGTAACAATTTGGCTTGCAGCGGCAAGGCTGTTTCGGAAATTTCATCCAATAATAAGGTGCCGCCCTGTGCTAATTCAAATTTGCCGGGCAGGCTCTGCGCTGCTCCTGTGAACGCGCCTTTCTCGTAGCCAAATAGCATCGCTTCGAGCATATTTTCAGGAATCGCCGCGCAATTTATCGCCACAAACGGACCTTGGGCAAAATGCGAATGGGCATGGATATAACGCGCCAACACTTCCTTGCCGGTTCCGCTTTCCCCTTGCAGTAGAACGCTGACATCGCTTTTGGCAACCTTGGCAACCAAGGCATAGAGCTTTTGCATGCTGGGGTCTTGGGCGATTTGATCATTGGCCGCTTTCGGACTTGCCGCGACAAAATCGGCGACTTTATTCACCAGAACTTCGGCATCAAACGGTTTGATCAAATAATCAACCGCGCCGTTCTGCAAGGCTGCAACCGCCTTGGGGATAGTCCCGTAAGCCGTCATCAGCAGCACTGGCGTTTCGGCATAGTGGTGCTGAATATTATGTAGTAATTGCAAACCATCCATCACCGGCATTTGCACATCGCTGACCACCAGTTTGAAACGATGTTTAGCGAGTTTGCTTAAGGCTTCGGTGCCATTACAGGCTGAAACTACCCGATAGCCTTCGATTTCGAGAGTCTCGCACAAGGCCTCGCGTAAGGCTAGATCATCCTCAACGATTAACACATCATAGTGGGGCATCGCTAAACTCCTGTTCGATTGGTGAAATTGCTGCCGATAGCCTGCTGGGTAACGGTCTGAAAACCTGATTTAACAACGGCAGGTCAATGGTGAACACCGTTCCCTCGCCGGGCGTTGAATGGCAAGTGAGCTCGCCATGATGGGCCTGAATGACACTGGCCACGACGGCTAAGCCTAATCCGGTGCCATTGGTTTTGGTTGTAAAAAACGGCTCGAAAATACGCGGCTGCAATTGTGGCTTGATGCCGCAGCCGTTATCGCGGACTTCAATGCGGAGGCCTTCAGGCAACTCAGTAAGCGTTAATTGAATCAAACCCTCTTCATCGATGGATTCAACCGCGTTGGTCAGCAGATTCATCACAGCGCCTTGAAGCGCATCCTGATTGCCCGGTAACAAGTCGAGCGTGGTTTCGTTGCGAATGCAAAATTCAAAGTTGGAACGCTTTACATGACGCATGGCTTCATCAAGCTGATGCAGTAAAGCCTTAAGCTCGAATTCTCCCATGATTAAACGACCTTCCTTGGCAAAGATCAGCATGTCATTCACTTGCTGATTCAGATGATGCAGCCGTTCCATAATTTTGACCGCGAAAACTTGCCGTTTACTGTCGGTGACCGTGGGTTTACTCATTTGCGAGGCATACAGAATCGCCGTTGCGAGGGGGGTACGGACCTGATGCGCCATGCTTGCCACCATTTCGCCCATTGCCGATAATTGTTTTTGACGGTTCACGCTATCTTCAAGCGCGCGCATATCGCTGATATCGGTCAACAAAATTAATTGGCCACCGCTGTCGTCAAGGGGGCTGGTCGTGAGGTTGATACATTTCCCATTGCTTAATAGACTTTCATGCGGTTGATCCTTTGAGCTTATCAGGCGTTCCCGAACAATCGTCGGCCACTGGCATTCCAGAAGCGGTTCGTTAAGGAATTCAAGTGCGAGGGCGTTGCAGTCGATAATGGTTTGAGCGTCATTGACAATGACCACGCCAGCGGGCAGGGCGGCCAGGATCGTTTGCAAACGAAAGGCTAGTTTTTCTTTATCGACCAGGGTCTTTAAGCGTTCGCTCCGAGCGGCGGCAAGCTCTTGCGTCAATTTTGCGACTTGTTCTTCGAGGCCGCGATAAGAATCCGCCAGATGCTCCGACAATTGATTAAAGATGCGGAAGGCATCAGTCAATTGCGCGGCTGGGTGTTGAGTGGGAATGATATCCATAACAAAGTCTTTGCTTTAAGCTAACGTTACCTAGGTATTAAGCAAAAATTTGACCAAATTAAATATTGTATATTTATCAGTTATATACAATGTAAGTAGGGTGGGGCGCTATGACTTGTACATCAAAGCGCGTTTAAAAATACGGGGCACGCTGGTTTTATGTGCTTAATTTTCTTCATTTGTAAAACTGCTAATCGTATCGCGTCCGGCATGTTTTGCCTGATACATCGCAATATCAGCTTGTTTCAAAATCTTATCGCCACTGCTTTGGTCGTCTTTAAATAGCGTGATTCCGATACTGGCGGTGAGTGAATATTCAATCAGTTCTTGTGCTGAGCTCAATTGAATCATTTTTAATGTATAAGGTTGATTAATGACTTCATGAATTTTAGTAGCAACCTCGATAACCTGTTGATGAGCGATTTTTTCTTCTGTGTTGAGTTGTATCAGTAAAACCACAAACTCATCGCCGCCAATGCGTGCAACCGTATCTTCTCCCCGCACACTTTGTTTTAAGCGCTTGGCTAATTCGATCAGTAACTGGTCGCCAACATCATGCCCATACTGGTCATTCAGAGGTTTGAAATGATCCAGATCGATATAGAGCAACGCGCCAAATTGTCGGGTCCGCCGACAGGTGGCTAAGGTATGTTCTAATCGATCGATTAATAAGCGACGATTTGCTAAGTGGGTTAAGGGATCGTAGAACGCTAATTGTTTAATTTTGGCCTCAATACTTTTTCGTTCGCTAATATCTTGTTTTATAGCAATAAAATGACTAATTTCATGGTTTTGACTGCCATATACCGGCGTTATGCTAAGTTGTTCATCGTATAAATCACCATTTTTACGCCGATTGACCAGTTCACCTCGCCAGGTATGCCCGGCAAGAATAGTGTCTCGTAATTGGTCATAAAACGATGGGGATTGTTGGCCTGAATTAAGCAGTTTGGTTACTTTATGGCCAAGGGTTTCTTCAAGGCTATACCCCGTGAGAATGCAAAATGCCGGGTTAGCCCATTGGATAATTAAATCAATGTTGGTAATGATAATGGCATCGGCACACGAATTTAGCGCGGTATCGTGTAGGCGCAATTCCAGTTCGGATTTTTGCATTTTCAGCAGCAAACTGTGCATGCGCCGATTGCTCCGCAGCAATTTAAAGGTCAGGATCGCAATGATCAAGAGCAAGCCTGTAGTGATCCAGATAGCGTAGCGGTAGCTGTAATAAATATCGATTAAATTGACGTTTTTTAGGGTTTGCGGATGGACATGCAGGCGCAGCATCACCGCTTCAATCTCCGTATAATCGCTGGGTGGGGTGAAACCGTAAATTTTTGCGGTTTTCGCAACGAGGTCATCCTTATCCATATTCAGCAAGGCCAACGAAACCGCTTTGATGAGAGATTGCGGGGCTTTGGTGGTGGCCGAAAAGGGCCATTCAGGGTATAAGGGAGTTGAAATGACGTTTGGAAAATCAACCACAGGATTTTGCTGATTGATAATTTTTAAGGCATCGGGCGCTACTTTGCCTTCTATGATCATCGATTCCAGAATTCCTGAACGCACAAAGCCGGCATCAACGTTACCTTTTAGCACTTCATCGACCGCTAAGTCATGCGGCATCCCGGTAAATTTAAAGCTGGCGGGTTTAATATCGCGTTTGTTGAGTTCCCAGCGTTGCATCAAAAACCCACCAAATGATTCTTCAGCGGGTGCAGCGATCTTTTTGTTCGCCAAATCAGGCAGGATTTGGATATCTTGTCGTGTCGCTAATGAAAAAATAACCCCGCCAAATTGATTGACCGGGTGTCCTTCGACGAGCGGCATTAAGGTTGCAATAGCAGCAAGTCCGCTTTGTTGGCGCAATAACACATAATGTTCCGGATTTGTTAACACAAAATCCAATTCATTGTGAACGGCTGCCCGGTCTAAATCAGGATAAAACAACGGAACCAGCTCAAAAGTATGTTCTGGGATGTGCTGTTCAAGGTAGTTCGATAATCCTGACCATTGTTGCTGAGTTTGGGCTATTGAGCGAAATGATAGAACACCAATACGGATTTTATCGGCACCATAAATCGAACTGCAGCTGATGGCCAGAAGGAATGTAATCGAAAAACGCAATAATAGTGTCAATAAATGAGATCCAAAATAATAGTACGATAGGCCTAACATAAATAAATTATGGTGAGTTATGTTGATTTGAGCAGCGCTTCAAACTGTTCAATCGACACCGGTTTGCTGAACAAATAGCCTTGAAAATAGTGGCAACCATGAATCGCTAAAAAATCACGTTGTGCTTTAGTTTCGACGCCTTCGGCAATGACGTTTAAGCCCATACTTTGCGCCAAGGCAATAATAGTGCGTGCGATAGCGGCATCATTCGGATCGGTTAATAAATCGTTTACGAAGCCTTTGTCGATTTTTAATTGATCCAAGGGGAGTTTTTTTAAGTACGATAATGATGAATAACCGGTTCCGAAATCATCGAGCGAAAAGCTTACCCCAAGCGCTTTAAGCACCGACATTTTGTTAATGACATCTTCAATATTTTCGACGAGTAAACTTTCCGTCAATTCTAATTTAAGTCTAGTGGGTTCAGCCCCCGTGCGTTCCAGCAATTCTTGAACTTGTTTAGCAAAGTTTTCCTGTCGAAATTGATTGGCACTAACATTGACGGCGAGCTGTAAAGTACGGGTAGCAGGAGATTTTGACCACGCGACTAATTGTAAACAGGCCGTTTCCATCACCCATTGACCAATCGGCAAAATAAGCCCGGTTTCTTCTGCCAAAGAAATGAATTCCATCGGCGCGACTAAACCTCGGATCGGATGTTGCCACCGAATGAGTGCTTCAGCCCCGATGATAGTGCCTGCGATATCAACTTGGGGTTGATAGTGTAAGAAGAATTGAAAGTTTTGAATGGCTTCATGTAAATCATTTTCTAAGGCAGCGCGAGTATTAACTATTTCCTGCATACGTTGGTCAAAAAAGCGTAAGGTGTTGCGACCAGCTGCCTTCGCCTGATACATGGCAATATCAGCTTGTTTTAAGAGCGCATCAATGGAAATGCTGTGGCCCTTAAAGAGCGCGAAGCCAATGCTCGGCGTGCCTATATATTCATGATGATTCAACTGGTAAGGAATAGTCAGATTACCCAGAATTTTTTCACCGATAATCTCGCTTTGTGTTGCCGCATCTTCAGGTTTTGCGTTCAAATTCTCCAGAATGATGACAAATTCATCCCCCCCGACTCTTGCAACCGTATCGCCTTCTCGAACACAGGCTAACAAACGCTGAGCTACTTGTTGCAGCAGTAAATCCCCAATATGATGGCCTAGCGAATCGTTAAGGGTTTTGAAATTATCCAGATCGATAAAGAGCAAAGCATTGTGCAAATTGCTACGCGCGCTCGCTGAAAATGCTTGTTGTAAACGATCATAGAGCAAGGTGCGGTTAGGCAGTTGCGTTAATTGATCGTAATAGACCAATTGCTTGATTTTGTCTTCGCTATATTTACGTTCGCTGATGTCAATCAAACTACCCACGTAATTAGTCACTTCGTTATGGCCATTTTTTACAGTGCTGATCGTGAGTAAGCCCAGATATATTTCGCCATTTTTACGACGATTCCAGATTTCTCCATGCCATTGCCCATGTTGCTTGACCTCGTTCCACATTTGTTCGTAGAAGCTATCATCATGAATGCCTGAGCCGAGCATGTTGGGACGTTTGCCAATGACCTCGGTCGCTGCATATCCGGAGATTTTTGTGAAAGCCTGATTAACCTCTAAGATAATCGTATCGGCATCGGCGATAATGATGCTTTCTTGAGTTTCGAAAGCGGTTGCCGCAATCCTCAGTTTTTGTTCAGCCTGCTTGCGTTCACTAATATCCTGATGTTCGGACACCCATATTTGCCCGAATTCCGGATGCTCAAAAGTCGTCACATTCGCTTGACACCAAAAAGTAGTACTGTCTTTTCGCCTATTCTGGATCTCTCCGCTCCAAGTTCCGGTACGTTCAAGTTCTAGCATTATTTGAGTTGCGATGAATTCTGGACTTTTATCATTAGGCGCGTTCACAATGCTGACATGTTGACCAATCAGTTCTCCAGGATCGTATTTAAACATGCTTTCAAACCGAGGGTTCGCAAAAACGATAATGCCGTCACTGCTTCGGGTTAGGTAACTCGCAAAAAATATCCCCCTCTAATTTTCATCAGAGCGTCACTATAACTGATGTATCCTACGGGGATAATTTTACCTATCAAAACCGAAATGATCAGCTTATCAAAAAAACACATCACTACGATTAAAGATGCTGCGAAA
>CANNKG010000067.1 GCA_947505105.1 Methylococcaceae bacterium
TAAGGATGTCGAGGAGGTGATGAAAAAACTTAACCATCGACCACGGAAAAGCCTTAACTATAAAACACCTCATTCAGTCTTTTTTGCAGAATCTTTGCCGAAGGCCGCATGACAACTAGGATTGCACTTCGGAGTTGAATCCGCCAAATAATTAAATAGCCGATACAATTTTAATACTGAATCATCATTCAAAAGCTCATTGCGTTAGCTATTTACCAGCAACGCCTATCTTGAAAAATAACCCCTGGCTTGATAAAAGCCTTATCAAATAATACTCAATAATTAAAAAAAATAGTGTGCGAAATTACCCATTTCTCCTTGATTACCAGTAATAACCCAAATAATAAGGGTTGTAACTATGGTAATGAGGCCGATAATAGCCGATGCCATAACCATAAGAATACGGATGATAATAGCGGGTTCCATAATAATCATAGACAGTCGCGGGAGACTTGTTTTCCGTGGTTTTCCCGCGTTCGGTGGCGGCATTTAGTGACGCGTTCAAGGTTGCTTCATCTGCAACGCTAAAAGGTTGATTTAAGACTTGCTGATTGAGCTGTCTCTGAATGTCATCTGTGGCTTTATCGGCATAAACCGCATAATTACCGAAAGCCGATCCCAGCAGCAGTAACCAAACACCCAGTTTTTTATTAAATTGCTTGTTCATAATTGTAACCCCATAATAATCTAGCAAAGCAGCTATTTAGTATAGTGCTTCCTGTTTACTCTACAAGGAATCGAAACTAGCGCTTGTTTGGTTTTCGCCCCCAAATTCCAGCGAGCGCACTGCCAATCAGACAATGCACAACCGCAGAAATGGCCGCCGGAACTGGCGCACTCGGTAGATTAGCAAAATGCAGTTTCGCTAATGAAGCGCCCAATCCGCTATTTTGCATCCCCACTTCGACTGAAATCGTCCGACATTCAGGCTCCCCATAGCCCAACAAACGCATTCCGATATACCCTAACGCAAAACCCAGACCATGCAAGGTAAGCACTGCCGCGAACAAATTCGAACCCGCCTGACTAATCAAGGTTTTGTTGCCTGCAACTATACTGCCGACCACCATCACAATCAAGATCACGCTCAACAAGGGGCCCCCAATATTAATGAGACTGCGGCTGGAATTACGGTAATTCGCCGGCAACTTATCCAAACCGGTATTGATTAAAAGCCCGGCAATCGTCGGCAACAAAACTATTTCCAGCATCGATCTGAACAAGCCCCAACCATCAATTGGCAAATAAGCCCCCGCCAGCCATTTTGTTAATAAGGGCGTCATGACTACCGCCGCAAAGGTCGAACACATCGTTAATAAAACACTTAACGCCACATTGGCTTTCGATAAAAAACAAATCACATTCGAAGCCGTGCCACACGGACAGCAGCCGACCAGAATCAAGCCAATCGCAAAACCGGTATCAAGCTTATAAAAATGCGCCGAAAAATACCCGGCCAACGGCATAATGAAAAAGTGCGCAAACACACCCAACGCGACAATTTTAGGCATGCGCATTACCTGAGCAAAGTCAGTGAAGGTCAGTGTTAAGCCCATGCCAAGCATAATCACGCCCAAAGCAATAGAAATATAACCTTGAAACCAGACCCAAAGTTCAGGTTGAAACCACGACCAGAGACAACCCCCGATAATCCATACCGGAAACCATTCGGTCAGACGAACACTGAAGTTCTGTAAAGGTGCCATAAAATTTACTATTGTTTAAACACGTTAAAAAAATCGAGGGTCAAAGTCTGCAAACAAATCATCAAAGGTTTCATGAGTGGAGGTTTTCGGAATACGGTAGTCTTTGAGCCAGCGTTTCAAATTTTGAAAATCCATAAAAAACGCCAAATCGTCGCTGATATTTTGGGACAATTTTTTCAACTGATTGATATCCTGTTGCAACATGTTCATCATGATATTAGGCGCCAAACGCTCATAAGGCGCCATCGCTAAATTTACTTTCACGCCAAACTCAATCCCTTCGATTTCATGGGTGAGTTCGGAAAGTTGCTCTTTTAAAATCATAATGAAATGTTTTAAGCGTTCTTCAGAGATGTTATTCACATGCTCTTGATCAATTTGCTCGGTTTCCAGTTGCAGTTCCAGTAACTGCAACAAATCTTTTTTGCCATAAGCAAGATTAACGCGCTGCATCAACTCGGTCTTGCGCAGGCGTTCCGCCTCATCTCGTTCACGATCAGGATGCAGCGCTTTAACAAGTTTTCGGTACACTTCCTGAATCGACTGACTAACCGCCTGTTCCTGCTCTTTTTGCTTGGCTTCTTTTTCAAGCTGCTTGGCGGTTTTTTTTCGTTTACTTTGGCGCTCTTCATTGCGGCGCTCTTCATCTAGCATCTTAGCTTCCAATTGCTCACGCATAAATGCCTGTAACTTTTCGGGTGACTTCAAATCCAGATCATCCGGCACCTCAATATTTAAAACCGATTGAGCCATGGATTTAAATAACTCCTGCTCCAAGCTTTCCTGCTCTTCCCGATCAGCATCAAAATCAGACTGTCGGTATTTGTTATAGAGATCTTTAATCTCATCGCCACGTTCTGCAGTCAGATCTTCAATCACTTCAAGTACAATGTGGGTCAGTTTTTCTTTATCTCTTTTTTTGAATAAACTGTCATCGTAGGCTTTATCGAGTAACCGAACAAAAGCAATCTGCTGATCACTCACTTTTTCTCGGAGCGGTTGATAATCCTCCTGAACTTTCTTTTGGTAATCCGGCATAAGCTCTTGCCATTCACGCAGCAATTTTTTCTGAGTTTCGATTTTTTTAATTAAATTATTAAATTGCTTTTGGTTTTTGGATAACACCTTTTGTTCAGCGTGTTGACCAATATTGACAATTTTTCGATTCGATGAAGACATAAAGGCTCTCGATGTTGGTTACAATAAAAGATTACAACGCTTATCCCTCAAAGCGTCTGGCATCCGGGGGTAATTGCTCAAATACCGGGTGCTTAGCGAGTCCATAATGCTTGGGATAGTACACTCCGCCCAAATATAAGCCGTGGGGCGAAGCTGTTTTGGCCGCCAGAGTACGATCCTTGACGCTAAGCAATTCCAAAGTCCAATCAACCCCTTGCCTGCCTGTCCCAATTTCAATCAAGACTCCGACAATATTTCTGACCATGTGATGCAAAAAAGCGTTTGCGGAGATATCGATAATAACTTGATTGCCCTCACGATAAACGTTCACAAAATACATCAATCTCGAAGGACTGATCGATTGACAACTTTGGGCGCGAAACGACGAAAAATCGTGTTCACCAAGAAGAAACTGCCCGGCTTGATGCATTTTCACCTCATCTAGGAGGAGATGACACCAGGTGACTTGATGATGACGCAATGCCGAATGCACCGGGCGATTTAAGATGATATAGCGATAGAAACGGGCAATGGCACTGAAGCGCGCGTGAAAATCTCCTATGGCAGGTTTGGCCCACAGGATTCTGACATCTCCCGGAAGATGAGCATTTCCACCCATCACCCAGGCATGGTCGCTTCGTTCTGCGACAGTATCAAAATGCACGACTTGCTCCAACGCGTGGACGCCGGTATCGGTTCTACCCGCACACATCACCGTGACCGGATGATTTGCAATGATAGTCAGCGCCTGCTCAAGGACACCCTGCACCGTGCGCCCATGCTGCTGAGCCTGCCAGCCGAAAAAGCCGCTGCCGTCATATTCAATGCCCAACACTATACGCTGTCTGATGCCACGCTCTTCATTCATGAATCAATACCGGCATGCCAGGAGACACCCGCGCAAACAAATCGACTACGTCTTGATTAAGCATACGGATACAGCCATGCGATTCCGGCACGCCCATCGGACAATGGTCAGGGCAGCCATGAATATAAATATATCGCCAACCGGTATCAACGTCGCGATAACGATTTTTACCCGGTTCTAAGCCATTCAGCCATAAAATCCGGGTCAAAATCCAGTCACGCGCCGGAAATTGCTCGGCAAGTTCCGGCGAATAAATTTCACCAGTCGGACGTCGCCCGACAAATACCGCATTTAATGGTTGATCAGCACCGATTTTGGCGCGAATTTTATGCCAGCCAGTCGGCGTACACTCACTCCCGCGCAGTTCGCCAGAGCCATTTTTAGCGGTGGAAATTAAATATTGCTGATGAACGGTGTTTTCAACATAAAGTGTCAACATTTGCCTGGATATCGAAATATCCAGATAGTCGACTGGTTTGATCAAATCCGCGGATTTCATTTCACAAATAACGCCATCGATTCGACATGCCCGGTCTGCGGAAACATATCCATCACCCCTGCTTTAACCAGTCGATAGCCAAGCTCGTTCACCAGGATTCCAGCATCGCGCGCCAAGGTCGAAGGATTACAGGAGACGTAAACAACCTGTTCCGGCTGCCAGATCTTTAAATAGCCGAGGACTTCCGATGCTCCTGCCCGAGAAGGGTCCAGAAGTATTTTGTTATAGCGCTGCTGCGCCCAAGCTTGCCCTGAAAGATCCCGGCTTAAATCGGCGACATAAAATTCAACATTACTGAGTTGATTAAGGCGCGCATTCGCCCAGGCCTGATCGACCAGTGGCTGATCACCTTCGACACCAACGACAAAACCGGCCTGGGTTGCAAGTGGCAAGGTAAAATTGCCCAGGCCACAAAATAAATCGAGCACCCGATCCTCAGAGCTCAAAGCCATGACCGCCAACACTCGATTAATCATTTGTCGGTTAATTTCGTAATTGACTTGAGTAAACATCGCTGGCTTAAACTGTAGCGTCAAGCCTTGATCAGGTAGTGCGTAGCTGGGCGTAACTACTGGCTCTCCATCCAGAGGTACTATGGTATCCGGCCCCTTGGATTGCAAACAAATGGTCAAATGATGCTGATGAGCAAACTCGCGTAAGATATTTTTATCCTCAACAGTCGGTGGATCCAAAACCCGCATCGCGAGCACGCATTCATTATCGCCAATCGCTACTTCGATTTGCGGAATTTTGTCGCGAATGGTCAATTGACCTATCACCTCCGATAATGCCATCAGTTGCGTTCCCACCAAGGGATGCATCACCAGACAGGCATTAATATCTGCGAGGAATGGCTGACGTCGTTCCCGAAAGCCCACCAGAACCCGGTCTTTTTTGGCGACATATTTGACGCCCATCCGCGCTTTCCGCCGATAACCCCAATGCGGTCCGAGCAAAGGCTCCCAAAGTTCTGCCGCCTCAACTTTACCGATGCGTTTAAATTGTTCGAGTAATAGGCCTTCCTTAATGCGAATCTGCTCGGCCTCGGCAACATGCTGAAAACTGCAACCACCACAGTTACCGTAATGCGGACATTCAGGTTCAACGCGTTCAGGTGCTCGCGTTAACAGCTTGACTATTTTCCCTTCGGCATAATCTTTTCGACTGTCGGTGTAAATGAATTCGAGCGTTTCACCCGGCAAAGCTTCATCGACAAACACGACTTTGCCATCGACATGGCCGACGCCTCGTCCATCATGCGCGAGCGACTCTATGGTAATTTGAACAGGTTGATCGGGTAATACTTTTTTGCGCGATCTGCGTTTATGTTGAGCCATATTATTTTTGTGTCCAGCTTCCATTTGAAGATTGATACCACCAACCTGCTTGAGCATTACTGACCCAGCGCGCGGCAAAGGTGGTCTTGATTTGCCCGAGCCATTCGGGATGACCGTTGGCGTTGGCAATCGCTTGATATAGGCGTTGACGGTCGGCATTTTCGGCAGAGACCAGTTGAGTTACGGCATTACGATCTTTCAAAGACACATTGCCCGGATCACGCACGCCGATATTCCCATCGTTCAAGATACCAATGATGCCCTGGTTATATAAGGGATTGAGATTAGCAAAGCGATTTTGCATCGTCGCACTGATTTGTCTAATCTCAGGACTATCGATGGCCAGATCCGCGTCGGCATGCGCAGGGGTAATTAACACATTCAGTGCGGCATCGAGCTTTTGCAACATCGCCAACTGCCAGTTTGACCAATTACTTTGAGGTTTGATTTCAGGTTGCGGCGCATTTTTTTGAATATCTTTGATCAGTTCATCAGCGGCTTTCTCAGCTGCCGCGGCCGGAAAGTAAATATTTATCGTTACACACGCCGTCAAACATAAAGCGCTTAACACGGATAATTTTTTCATAGTTCACCTGTGGTTTTGAATACTCGCGACTGTAGCATTTATTAAAAAACACCTAGAAATTAGGCTTCACGCAGCCAAATGCAGTCGCCACTCGCTTTCTGGACTGCCAATAATCGTTGTTCATGAGCCACTAATTCATCTTCAGTCACGCCGATGATTTTCAAACGTGGTCGATCGTCTGGTAAGCGCTGAATAGTAACAGCGCCAGCCGATTCGATACTGGCTTCGTCATCAAGCAACGAGCCCTGTCCGCCGGTCATTAACAGATAAACATCAGCCAGAATTTCGGCATCGAGTAACGCGCCATGAAGATCACGATGACTATTATCGATGCCATAGCGTTTACACAGCGCATCCAGGCTATTACGCTGCCCGGGATGTTTTTTCCTGGCGTAGACCAGGGAATCGAAGATCGAACAGTAGCTTTCTATATTGCCTAACGCTTGATCATGGAGACGCAATTCATGATTCAAAAAACCGACATCGAACGGTGCATTGTGAATAATCACTTCCGCATCACGCACAAAGGCCAAAAAATCCGCGACAATATCCTTGAACAAGGGTTTATCGGCAATAAATTCATTAGTGATGCCATGTACTTCAATTGCACCGGCATCAATAGTGCGTTCCGGATTGATGTAGACATGAAAATGATTGCGGGTTGGCCGACGATTAATAATTTCGACACAGCCGATTTCAATGACTCGATGTCCTTCCTGAGGATTAAGCCCGGTCGTTTCGGTATCGAGTACAACCTGCCTTTTTTTGGGACGTGGCATTAATAATATCTCTTAGGTAATAAACTCTTAAATGCTATGAGTTTATTGAGCTTTTGTAAAGCATAAAGCCCCTTTCTACCAAATTTATGATCGTTCCGAATCATCAAATTCAGCAATCTCGTATAAATGGTCAAGTATAATTAGGGAAACTGAATAGTTACTTTACACTAAAGGAAAAAAACATGGGCTTACAACGCCAAAACCTAAAAATGAGTATTGATGACTATCTAAATTTTGAGATGTCTTCGGAGGTTAAGCATGAGTTTATCGACGGTGAAATAATCGCCATGACCGGAGCAAGTGCGAATCATAATCGGATAGTAGGCAATGTCTTTGCGAAATTTTATAATCATCTGCAATCATCACCTTGCGAAGTGTTTATGAACGATATGAAATTGAAGTTACTCAATGAATATCGCTATCCTGATCTAATGGCCGTGTGCGATAACAATTTTACGGATGACAACTATGCAGTGGAAAAACCAATAATCATTGTGGAAGTCTTATCAAAATCGACTCGAAGAGAAGATACCACCAGAAAACTGTTATCTTACTTAAACATCCCTACCCTACAAGAGTATGTGCTAATTGAACAAGATTTAGTTTCTGTAATGATTATGCGAAAATCAAATCATTGGACACCTGCCTACTACTATCTTGAAAATGAGGTTTATTTTGAGTCCATTGATTTTTCAATCAAAGTTGAAGACATCTATTTTCGTGTTGAAAATGATGATATGAAAGTTTTTTTACCAAATTAAAGTGAATATAATCCAAATGATTAGCTAAATCTCGTTGATCACGAAGCACATGTTCGCAAAATATTCGCAGTCACATACCTCGTTCTTGCTTGTTATTTCGACTTATTGAAATCCGTTCACCTGTTTCAATATTTCTGGAAAAGGCGGATTTTATTTGCCGCCGATCCAGACTACAATCATCGTCACCTTCAGGCAAGTTCTAAACCGTGCTGGTGGTCAGGAAAAATCACAATCGCGTCTATATTAAGATGGCTGATCCTTTTTAGTTTTGACTTGGCGGAAAGCGTCACCTAATAAATCAATATGCTCAGTCAACAACTTGCGTTTCCGTTCCACCAAATTCACCGTGAAAAAATAAGTCCCTCCCTTCACCCTGTAGCGTCGATAATCAGTCATATTTGTAACTAACATTTTTTGTGATTCATGCGCAGGATGGGTAGAGCGACAGTAAATCCAATCAAAACCATATACACAGTCGTGGCTTGCACTACCATCAAGCATTATGGTTTCGCCTTCATTCACAAATTTATCGAGTTCGGCATCTGCGATAGGGGCAAGATTCTCAGGAAACTAAGGCCTAGCCACTATTTTTAGATTGTAAATTAATTTTAAATGGATTTTTAAAAAATATTGATCAAACTATGACTCTCATTGTAAGATTTAGGTAGGGTTTAAGAAAAATAATGAATTTTTTGTAATAAGAATTTCGCTTTTTTGAATATAAGCGACATGTAATCAAAACAGCTTATCGCGTTAACAATATGACAGCCTTAGTGTTACCCTTAAGTCTATGATTTAATAGCACTTACCTACTCCAGTTTCGAATCATGAAAATTATTTACACTTGGTAAACGTTTCAATCCCATGACAACTGCCCATCGCTTTTATTATCAATCTTCCAGATTACTTTCGGCTTTTTTGGGTATGCTTAATGACGAAATAGCTAAAATCTCCTGCCTCCGAGGTGAATTTAACATTTTCCAATTTTCATAACTACTGAACCCTTCCAACTTTTCGAGACTGTAAGTGATTAATTAAAAATGCTTCTGAAACATAACTGTATCCACATGTTTTTTTAAATCAATCAATTACACCATTATTTCAATGAGAGTGAATAGATACCATTTTCGAAGTATGTTATTCACCACGATTAAAACTTTAAGTCACAAAAATTGGGGTTAGGCTATACTCACTACTTTAACTATTTATGGCCATTAGCGATTGTTTTGTTTGAAAAACTACCCAGTATTTTGCTTGGTATTAGCTTTCAGCGAACACTAATTGGAAACAATCTATTTCATAGATGCCACCTACTGAAATTGAGAAATAAATAAATTCAAAATCAATACAGTAAGGCCTTCACAATCTCTTAACATTTTTTCGATACCCTACAGACATCCCGTCAGGCCTGATTTCGTGACTTTCATAGCAATCTTTGCTATATTTCAACCATCAGTTCCATAGGACAAGATGAACATAATAGACTTGCAGGGATTTAGGTGGGCTATTACCAGGAACTCCCATTATTCAGCAAAGATCAATCAGATCAATCTAAGGAGCGATAGTGAAACAATTCATTCAAGACCTCGTTACAAAGAATCACTATAAATCAACGCATTTACTACAGGTATTAAGAGACGTCCAAACCCGATATCACTTTATTCCCGAGGGGGCTATTACCCAACTCACCGAATTATTGAATGTTCCACGCACCCAGATTATTGGGGTCATTGAATTTTACAGCTTCCTGCATTTACATCGACAAGGCCATTATGAATTGTTGATCAGCGACTCGATTACCGATCACATGTTGGGCAAGCATGAATTAATGGCCTATTTGTCTGAAAAGCTTAATGTCGGAATCGGCAAAGTTCGTGAAGATGGCCTCGTCAGTCTCGACAATACGTCCTGTAGCGGCATGTGCGATCAGGGACCTGCCGGTCTCGTTAATGGTCATGCCTTAACCCGCCTGGATAAGTCAAAGATTGATACCATTGCCGAACTAATCAATCAAGAAAAACCTCTGGACGAGTGGCCGACCGAACTTTTTGCAGTCGCCGATAACATTTATAAACCCGATTTATTGCTCAACAGTCAATTTACACCAGGTGCAGCAATCAAAGCGGTATTTGAGCGCGGTATCGATGCGACTTTAGCCCAAATTAACGAATCAGGGCTGCGTGGTCGAGGTGGCGCGGGATTTAAGACTGCAATGAAATGGCAATTTTGTAAAGAAGAAGCGTCCGATCAACATTATGTCATTTGTAATGCCGACGAAGGCGAACCCGGCACATTTAAGGATAGAATTCTCTTAAATAGCTATGCTGATCAAGTGTTTGAAGGCATGACAGTGTGCGCCACCATTATCGGTGCAACTGAAGGCTATTTGTATCTTCGGGGTGAATACTTACATCTCCATGAACCCTTGTTAGCAGTGTTACAACAACGACGTGACGCTGGCCTGCTCGGTAAAAACATCCTTGGCCAGAATTTTGATTTTGATATCCATATCCACCTGGGGGCTGGCGCATATATCTGCGGTGAAGAATCGGCACTGATCGAATCTCTCGAAGGCAAAGCGGGCATTCCCAGAAATCGTCCGCCTTATCCCGTGACCTCCGGATACATGAACAAACCGACGGTCGTCAATAACGTCGAAACCTTTATGGCCGCAGCGAACATTGCCATCAACGGCGGTGCTTGGTTTGCAAACATCGGCACCGAAAAATCCAAAGGCACAAAGATCCTCAGTATCTGCGGCGATTGTGCGAAACCCGGTATTTATGAGTATCCATTCGGTACTACTGTTCGCGAAATTTTGAAAGATTGCCAAGCTGAAGATGTCTTCGGCATCCAAATTGGTGGACCTTCGGGATTATTCATTTCCAACCAGGAACTTGATCGCAAACTCGCCTTCGAAGATTTAGCCACCGGCGGTTCGTTCATTATTTTCAACAACACCCGCAATGTGCTGGATATTGTCTACAACTTCACCCATTTCTTTGCTCACGAAAGTTGCGGTTTTTGTACTCCCTGCAGAGTCGGTACTTCGCTACTCAAGAAACAGCTTGATAAAATTCACGATGGCCATGGTTCAGCCGGCGATATCGTCGCACTTGAAGAGTTATGCCAATTGGTGAAAAACAACAGTCATTGCGGTTTAGGTCAAACTGCCGCTAATCCAATTTTAACGACCTTGGAACGTTATCCGGATCTCTATGAAAACCAATTGAAGAACATCAGTTATGAACCGGGCTTCGATCTTGATGGGTCATTAGCGACCGCCCGTCGTATGGCTAATCGAAATGATGCGGCTGCGCACTTGGAACAAATCGAAGATGAACTCGCAACGCATGGAACCACTTCCCCAGGAGCCCAAGCATGAGTAAAACAATCACAATTGATGGTCAAGTAGTCCCGTTTGAAGACGGCCAAACCATCATGGACGCGGCAACCGCTGCCGGCGTTTATATTCCGCACCTATGTCATCACCCTGAATACACACCGCATGGCAGTTGCAAACTATGCACGGTGAAAGTCAATGGCCGGAACTGTTCGGCATGTACATTTCCGGCGCTGGAAGGTCAAGAAGTGTTAAATGACACCCCTGATCTGAACGCTGATCGCCAAAAAATAACCCAGATGTTATTCGTAGAAGGCAATCATTTTTGCCCATCCTGCGAGAAAACCGGTAATTGCCAACTACAAGGCCTTGCCTACCACCTGAACATGTTGGACAACCACTTTCCGCATTTCTATGCCACTCGCCAAGTCGATGCCTCTCATCCCGAGGTAATGATTGACCACAACCGATGTATTTTTTGTACCCTGTGCGTCAGAGCCAGTCACGAAACAGACGGCAAGGATGTGTTTGGCATCAGCGGTCGTGGCCTTAACAAGCACCTGATCATCAATTCACCGAGTGGTGAATTGAAAGATACCGACATATCTATCGATGATGCCGCCGTGCATATTTGCCCGACCGGCGCGATTTTAATCAAACGTACCGGTTACCAGATTCCGATTGGTCAACGTATCTATGACCATCAACAGATCGACCAAGTGAGTTTAGCAAGGGAGCATCATCAAGATGAGCAATAAAATTAGAGTAGCAACAACCTCACTGGCCGGTTGCTTCGGCTGCCACATGTCGTTTTTGGATATCGACGAGCGCATGTTGCAATTGGCTCAAGTCGTCGAATTTGATCGTTCACCGATCACCGATATCGAACATTGCACCAATTGCGATATCGGCTTAATCGAGGGCGGTGTGTGTAATTCAGAAAACGTCCACGTACTCAGAGAATTTCGTAAGAATTGCAAAATTTTGGTAGCAGTTGGCGCTTGTGCCATTAATGGCGGCTTACCCGCCATGCGCAATTTTATTCCACTGGAAGACTGCCTTCGCGAAGCCTATTTCGATGGAATTGGTGTTGAAAATGCTCAGGTACCGAACGACCCAGAATTACCCTTATTATTGGATAAAGTTCATCCGATTCATGAAGTTGTCAAAATTGATTACTTTTTGCCGGGCTGCCCACCGTCGGCTGACGTATTCTGGAAATTTCTGACCGATCTGATTGAAGGACGAGAACCTTCATTACCCTATGAATTAGTGCATTACGATTGATCGCACGTCCCGATCTTCAGTCATGGCCTGCACTTGGAAACTTTATTGAACTGCAGGCTCATGGAATCTGTCCTATACAGAAACGCAACGAATTTAGAGAACAATTATGTACGAACATTTAGAAACAGCCAAAAATCCGGACAATCTCAAACGCGTGATCGTCGACCCGGTTTCTCGCGTTGAAGGACACGGCAAAGTAAGTTTATTGCTTGATGCCGATAATAAAATCCAGCAAGCTCGTTTACATATCGTCGAATTTAGAGGCTTCGAGCGCTTTATCCAAGGACGTCCGTACTGGGAGTTACCGGTCATGGTCCAACGCCTATGCGGCATTTGCCCGGTCAGCCACCATTTAGCAGCGGCAAAAGCGATTGACCAATTGGTCGGCGTCGATCCCGAAAACCTTCCGATGGCGGCACAAAAATTAAGATATTTATTGCATTTTGGGCAAGTATTGCAATCTCATGCCCTGCACTTTTTTCATTTATCAAGCCCTGATTTATTGTTCGGCTTTGAAAGCGATATCAATAAACGCCATATCGTTGCTGTATTAAATGAATTCCCTGAAATTGGGGTGCAAGGCGTAAAAATCCGTAAGTTTGGCCAAGAAGTAATCCGCATGGTTTCCGGCAAGCGAGTTCACGGCACTGGCGCGATTGCAGGCGGCATGAATAAGTCGCTTTCTAAAGCAGAGCGAGATTATTTATTGGCAGACGTCGATCAAATCATCGAATGGTCGAATGCATCGGTTGCGTTGATCAAAAAAGTGCATTGTTCTAACCTGCCCTACTATGATCAATTCGGCACCATCCGCTCGAATTTCATGGGTTTGATCAAGCCCAACGGCGGCCTCGAACTCTATCATGGCGGTCTGCGGGTTAAAAATCCTAAAGGCGAAATCATTCTCGATCAACTCGATTATTGTGAATACAACGATTACATTCATGAAGAAGTCCGTTCATGGTCTTATATGAAATTCCCTTATCTGTTAAGTCTTGGTAAAGAGAACGGTTGGTATCGAGTCGGACCGCTCGCGCGCGTCAACAACTGCGATTCAATCGATAGCCCGCTGGCTGAAGCCGCGCGCGTTGAATTCATGGCGCACGGCGGCGAAGCCTTAGTCCATAGTATGCTCGCCTACCATTGGGCGCGCTTGATTGAAATGCTCCATTGCGCCGAAAAAATCAAAGAGTTACTCAATGATTCGGCGATTACCGATACTAAACCGGAAGATTTAGTCGCAAAGGGTGAAAAACGTTTTGAAGGCATCGGCGTCATTGAAGCACCGCGCGGCACGCTGTTGCATCATTACCAAGTGGACGAAAACGATATCGTTACTAAAGCAAATCTGATCGTTTCAACGACCAATAACAACATGGGTATGAATGAATCAGTACGCCAAGTGGCCGCTGAATACCTGTCCGGTCGCGAGTTGACCGAGCCGTTGTTGAACAATCTTGAAGTCGCGATTCGCGCTTATGATCCATGCTTATCCTGTGCTACCCATGCGGTCGGAAAAATGCCGCTGGAGCTTGAATTGATCGATGCTGAAGGCGTAGTGATCGACAAACTGCTCAAACACAGCGATGGCGAAATTGAACGAGCCCATGTCTAAGCCTATTCTGGTATTTGGTTATGGCAATGAGAGTCGGGGCGATGACGCCTTAGGACCATTGTTGATTGAATATCTGGAACAGCATTGTGATTTGGATCAAGTTGATCTGCTAACCGATTTTCAACTTCAAGTAGAACATGCCTTGGATCTTGAAAATCGAAAATTAGTCATCTTTGCAGATGCTTCAATGGCCTGTCAAAGCGCCTTCGCCTTTGACAGGCTAATACCCGCCAAAGATGAAAGCTACACCACCCACGCGATGAGCCCTGCTTCGGTATTGTCAGTTTTTCAAGCCATCCAAAGCCAAGCCTTACCGGAGTGTTATTTACTCAGCCTCAAAGGCGAGCAATTTGACCTTGGCGCTGAGTTAAGCAGCTCAGCGCGACAAAACCTGAATGAAGCGAGTCAGTTCCTGCTCTCACTGCTCCAAAATCCCGATCCAAGCTTCTGGCAGCAACAGCTTCAAGCCAGGAGCGAGCATACAAGCTCAGCCCTTCAAACCGATCCCAGCCTTGAACATGCATGAATTATCGTTGCTAGAAAGTGTTCGGGAAATTCTTGAACAACAAGCGGTTCAACAAAACTTTGTAACCGTCACCAGCGTGACCCTGGAAATCGGCAAGCTATCATCAGTCGAACCCGAGGCGATTCGCTTCGGCTTCGATATTGTGATGCAAAACTCGCTCGCCGAACATGCCGAATTAATCATTGAGCATGTTCCAGGGCTAGGCCTGTGTTTGGACTGTCAACAAGAAGTCGAGATCTCAGCACTTTACGAACCATGCCCCCTTTGCAATAATTTTTCGGTCAAACTGACCCAGGGGACGGAAATGAAAATTAAAGAACTTAACGTTCGCTAACCCCTTTTACCCAGGACTTACTATGTGCGGAATCTGCGGCTGCAGCCAGCCTAATCCTAATTCTACTGCCCATCATCACGATCATACTCATGATCATGACCATCACGACGATCATTCCCATGATCACGACCACCATAATCATGATCACCATGACCATAAGCATTCGTCCCATGAAGCAGAGCGTCTGATTAAAGTTGAGCAGGACATCCTCAGCAAAAATAACCTGTATGCCGATCAAAATCGGGCGTTTTTTCGTCAGCGCGGTATTCTCGCGTTGAATCTGGTTTCAAGCCCTGGCGCAGGAAAGACCACACTTTTGGTTGAGACGATTAAAATGCTGAAGGATCAGTTAGCGATTGCGGTCATTGAAGGCGATCAACAAACCGACCACGATGCCGAACGGATTCGCGCCACCGGCGTTCCGGCCTTACAAATCAATACTGGCAGAGCCTGTCATTTAGACGCCCACGGTATCGGTCACGCGTTAATGGAACTTGGCATCAAACCTAATAGCTTGCTTGCGATTGAAAATGTCGGCAACTTGGTATGCCCTTCAGCTTTCGATCTAGGCGAAGCGCACAAAGTCGTCGTGCTTTCGGTTACTGAGGGCGACGACAAACCACTCAAATATCCTGATATGTTTCATGCAGCCGATATCATGCTAATCAATAAAATTGACTTGCTGCCCTACGTTGATTTTGATGTCGAACGTTGTATTGAGTTTGCCCGCCAAGTGAACCCAAACTTGCAAATCATCCAATTATCTGCAACCAAAGGCGAAAACTTCAAGGTCTGGACCGACTGGTTAACCGCGCAATTTCCAGATCATGCCTAACATGTGGGCCCTCCATCATTCCAACCACGTTCGAGTTCATTAAATAGTTGTTGTGCTCTATTCTCAAGGTGTTAAAAAGGCGATAGTCCCGCGTCCAACCAAAATAAAACACGCCCATCTTGGCGAGATGGACCCAATTTTGGAGCGAATTTTTTCGGCGCGCGGAATTCACAATCTTGACGAACTCGACCGAACCCTCGCAAAACTCCCCTCGCCCTGGTTGCTTTCGGGAATGTCGACCATGGTGGCAGAATTAACCCAGGCTTTAGCGCGTCAACAACGTATTACCATTGTGGCCGATTTCGATGCCGACGGCGCAACCAGTTGCGTAGTGGGTCTAAAAGGTTTGCGATTGCTCGGTTTCAAACACGTTGATTTCATCGTGCCAAACCGTTTCGAATACGGCTACGGCCTCACCCCCGAAATAGTCGAACTCGCCAAACAGCAACATCCTGACCTCATCATCACGGTCGATAACGGCATTTCAAGTCTCGATGGCGTCGAGGCCGCTCAAGCCGCTGGTATCAAAGTTTTGGTCACCGATCATCACTTACCAGGGCCTCAACTTCCTCAAGCGGCAGCGATTGTAAATCCAAGCTTGCCGAATGATAAATTTCCGAGCAAAAATTTAGCGGGTGTAGGGGTTATTTTTTATGTTTTGATGGCACTAAGAAGTCGGCTACGCGAAGATCGCTGGTTTGAGCAACAAAAAATCCCTGAACCCAATCTTGCTCAACTGCTTGATTTTGTCGCTTTAGGCACGGTCGCCGATGTGGTCAATCTCGACCAAATCAATCGGGTCTTGGTGCATCAAGGTTTATTGAGAATTCGTTCAGGTAAGGCTCATCCTGGGCTTAAAGAATTGATTCAAGTTTCCGGTCGTCAAATGCTCACACTGTCCGCCAGCGATCTGGGTTTTTCGCTCGGACCGAGGCTAAATGCCGCCGGTCGCCTTGATGATATGTCCTTAGGCATTCAATGCCTGTTAACCGATGATGTTACATTGGCTAAACAAATCGCCGTCCAACTTGATGATTTAAACAAAGACCGACGCGATATTGAAGAATCCATGAAAATCGAAGCCATGACGCTACTCAAGGAAATGAAAGCTTTCGATGAGGCACACTTACCGGCAGGAGTCTGTTTATTCAACCAAGACTGGCATCAGGGAGTCATCGGCATTTTGGCATCGCGCCTGAAAGACCGTTTACATCGGCCAGTCATCGCCTTCGCACCGTCAGGAAAAGGCGAAATAAAAGGTTCGGCGCGTTCCATTACCAATGTCCACATTCGCGATGTCTTGAGTGATATTGCCGCCCAACATCCGAAATTACTGAGTAAATTCGGCGGTCATGCGATGGCGGCGGGACTCACATTAAAGCTTCACGATTATCCGGCCTTTGCAATTGAATTCGAGGCTGTCGTGCATGAAAAACTGGCCAATGTCGATCTCGAACAAAAAATCTATTCCGATGGCATCCTCGATGAAGCGCATTTCAACGTTGAATTTGCCGAGCAACTTAATAGTGCCGGAACTTGGGGCCAAGGTTTCCCGGAGCCGATTTTTCACGGTGAATTTGAAGTGATTCAGGCGCGCATCGTCGGTCAACAACATCTGAAACTGGTGCTGAGAAACATCGATAGCAATTTATTGATTGATGCCATTGCTTTTTTTACCGAAAAGCCTGAACAATGGCTGGGTGTGCGTAAAGTCAATGCTGCCTATAAACTGGATATCAATGATTTTCGTGGTCAGCGTACTGTTCAATTAATCATCCATTATCTCGAAAAGCTTCTCTAACCGCTTCAAGATATTCAATTTTTATTTTCGTAATCATTTCAATTTATTGCTTGAAATCTGGCAATAATCAACAATACTTATCTTAAAAGCTGTTTCTACAAATACCACAACAACATTACTGATCAAGACAGAGAATAATCTGCGATTGCCAGGGTATTTGTTCGAATCGAAGAATAAAACAACATCAAAATGCCTGAATTAAATAGTTAACTATGTGGTTTAGGCTTAATTTTTGCCGGATAGCCATGAGTATCAGTGATTATGAAGGTTGTATCGGGTTTACTGTTCGAGTTCAAAGTCCACAACAAACCCTTCAGTTAAGCGTGTCTCCAGAGACCTCGGTTCGACTTGCGCTCGATACCACTTCGCTCCGCGTTCGGGCCGCCTGCGGTGGTTTAGGAACGTGCGGGGCTTGCCTGATCCGAACTGTCAACGGCAGTTTTAACCCACTAACGTTGGCTGAACGACAAAAACTTTTGCCCGAAGCAATTGAACAAGGTTTTCGCTTAGCCTGTCAGTTGAAAGTGACCAGTGATGCCGTTCTGTTACTCGAAGACCCGGCTCCGGTTTCTGAATGGAAAAGCCTGGATAATCAAAAACGCTTAAGCGTATCAACAAGTAATCAGAGCGTTTCTAAACAGATTTTTGGCGTCGCTGTTGATCTAGGAACGAGTTGTATCCGACTATCAGTCTGGAATCGTCAAACGGGACAACGCATTGGTAGTCGATACTCGCTTAATCCACAGCTGTGTTCCGGCGGTGATGTGTTGACTCGCCTAGATCACGAACGACAGTGTCATTCAACCCAATCCTTAAGTCAACTGGTTCGAGACGCCATTATTAGAGGCATTCGAGATATTTTAAGCCGCGATCTCGGTGAAATCAGTCCTATCCTTAAACAAATTGGCGAAGTGTTAGTGGTCGGCAATACTGCAATGCTGACGCTGATATGTGAACATAATACCGATGCCCTGTATGATCCAGCCAATTGGGAAACCCCGATTGCTTGTCACCCCCGTGATCTAGCACAATGGGTGCAGAACTGGCACATGCCGAATGCCAAAATCAATATCGTACAACCCTTAGCAGGCTTTATTGGCTCGGATTTATTAGCCGCTATTATCGCTTCCGGGATACTCGCACAGCCCTACCCTTCATTGCTGGCAGATTTTGGCACCAATACCGAAATTGCCCTGTGGGATGGTGCGCAATTATGGATTACCTCCGTTCCCGGCGGTCCGGCCTTTGAAGGCATGGGTATGCGCTACGGTATGCTTGCCGATAGCGGCGCAATTCATCAAGTCAAACGGGTAGCTTCAGATTATCAACTACTGACAATTGAAGGGGCAACTCCGCGTGGTTTTTGTGCTACTGGCTTGATCGATGGAATTGCCTTACTTGTCCAGGCAAAGATCATTAAGCCCTCAGGTCGCTTTGTACCGGGGATCCATGAACAACGTCTGGAGCCATCCAATTCCTGTACCACAGTTTGCGCGCACGATATCGACTTGTTTCAACGCGCCAAAGCTTCAACCGCTGCAGCGATGCTTGAACTATGTAAACTTGCACAACTTTCGATAGCGGAGCTTCAGCATTTATGGATTTGCGGTATTTTTGGCGCGCAACTTTCGATATTACATGCCATACAGTTGGGATTGTTGCCTCCGATTGCGGAGCAACATTCAGTTATACTCCCGAATGCAAGTTTATATGGCGCGGAAATCCTGCTTTTGTCCGAACCGGACTATGTTTTACAGACCGCCATTATAAAACGTGCGAAAGTCATTAATTTAACGAGCATTGACAGTTATGAAGATTGTTTCATTGAAAATTTACGATTGTGTCCGATGAGCTAAAGAAAAAATCATCAATTTATACATAACTGATTTTGAATAATTTGCTCTAAATTTTTTTCACAGGGTAATTATTTGGATCGGATCAATGAGAGAAATAAAGATGCTGGAAACTTATATTCAAGACTATAACGAAGCCGTTTTTGAAACCGATAAAATTACTGCGCTAGCCGTAGTCAATAAAGCCTTGGAAAGCGGAATCACGCCTGAAGACATAGTCTTCAAGCTTATTATCCCGGCAGTTGAAATCATGATGGAACGCATCGAAAAGGATCCTGATTCCAATCTGGCTCAGCATTTTATGACGGCACAAATTGCTGCGGAAGTGACTGAACGCATGCTTGAAAAATTCGCTATTCCGCCAACCGTGATCGGGAAAGTGATCATCGGCGCCGCTCATGGCGATTTACATTCGCTCGGCAAACGGATTGTCATTGGCTGTCTGAAATCACTGATGGTCGAGGTGATTGATCTCGGAATCAATGTCAGTGCCGAAAAATTTGTCGATACCGCCGTTACCGAACAAGCACAGGTCATTGCGATCTCTGCAATGATGGTCCATACCGCCACTGGAGAATCGGGCAGTTTAAAGGTACGCGCCTTGCTTAAGGAACGCGGCCTTGAAGAGCAAATCAAAATTGCGGTCGGAGGCGCTCCCTATCGTTTCGATCCTGAACTCTACCTCAAAGTCGGCGCTAATGGATGGGCTCCCGATGGCGTCACTGCGGCAAAGATCATTGTGCAATTGATTAATGAGGTGAAACCATGACCCCGCTCGAGATTCTGATCGCTGCCATTGAAGGCTCTCCAGCACCACGCATTCCAATTTTTTGTAATTTGCTTGATCAAGGAGTTCGGCTTTTCGATCTGTCGCCGGAACAGTATTACGCCAGTGGCCAACATGTCGCCGAAGCGCAACTGCTGCATTTAAAAAAGTATGGGCATGATAATGTGTGGAGTCTGCATTATGTGGGTAAGGAAGCCGAACTGCTTGGCTGTCAAAAAATACTCTTTGCCGAAGATGGTGTGCCAAATGTTGAAGACCTCGTGATTAAAACTCTCGACGATATCGCAAAATTCGAAATCCCCAACGATATTACCCAGCATCCAGCCTGGGAGTCGATTGCTACTTGTATGAAAATTCTTCAGCGCGAAGTCGGTGCAACTCATCCGATTTGCGCCTACGTGACCGCTTCCACGACCTTACCGGCTATTTTGATGGGCATGGACCAATGGCTTGAGTTATTTTTACTCGGTCCTTATGATTTAAGAGATGAATTAATCCGCAAATGCTCCGACTTTGTGCGACAACATCTTAATGCGCTCCGCACCTTGGGCGCCAATGTCATTATCTATTCAACCCCGTTCGGTTCACCTTATTTTCTCAACAAAACGCAAATTATTCGCGATGTATTGCCCTGGATGAAACGCGATCTTGAAGGCGGTTGCTGTGAGGATCTGGTTTACTACTGCGGCATGGCACCGTTCAATAATGTCATTGATCTAATATTCGACGAACTCAAGGTGAATAAGCATTACATTAGCCCACTTGCTGATCTGACTGAAGCCAAACATTTGATCAATACCCGCGGCCTGTCCTGCGGCGTCATTGATGATATTAAAATGATTCATTGGAGCGAAGCCGAAACCCGAGCCGAGGTTAAGCGTATCATCGAAATTGGCAAACCAGGCGGACATTTCCTCTTTGGTACTGGCGTCATGCCCCTAAGTATTCCTGAAACCAATATCCGGGCCATGCTGGCTGCAGCATTCGAATATGGGAGTTGGACATGAAAACTATTCCATTACACGAAGAACGTGAAGCACCACTGGTGATGGTCGGCTGTGGTATTTTACACAAGGAAGTCGACTTGCTGATTCAAAAAAATCACTGGAATATCCATACCCATTATCTGGATTCGGCACTCCACAATTATTTAAATCGCTTATCAGTCCAACTCAACGAAGCATTGACAACATTTGAACAGCAAGGTCAAAAAACCCTGGTATTTTATGGAAGTTGCCATCCACTTATAGAAAAGTATATGGAGGAACACCATACCTGCCGGACTCAAGGCCAAAATTGTATTGTCATGCTGCTCGGCTACGAGCGTTTTATGCAAGAACTTGAGAAAGGTGCTTATTTTTTGTTGGAAAATTGGGCTTTAACCTGGGAGCCTATGATTACCGCATGCTTCGGTAACAATACCGACATAGTACGCGAAATTTTTCATAGCAGTCATAAATATATGTTGGCGCTCAAAACACCTTGCAATAATGATTTTACTATAGCGGCTGAAACTGCGGCGCACTTTGTCGACTTACCCTTACAATGGCTCGATGTAGATCTAGGACATCTGGAATTGGTTCTGGCCGAAGCTATTGAACGTCGTTTAGCGGAAGAAGAGCTGTAAATGGTTATGATAAATGCCTCCAGAGTACAATTAGTCCAGCAAATTGAGCAGCTTGAACAACGCGTTCGCAAGCTGTCGGAGGAAAAGGCTAATTTGTATCTGATTTTACACATGGTGGAATTACTTAGTCCGATTGCGGGTGTTGAAAGTTTTTTAGACAGTTTGATGTCTGCGTTAGGCAGTAGCTTAGGCGGTACCAATGTCGAAATTTATTACTTAGACGAAGAGCAGATTCACTACGCAAATTTATTCGGTGAACGCCGTATTATCGAACAATTAGAAGACCCACTCATAGAGAAAGTTTTTAAAGATCATCAATTTGTCGAAAACTTATCTGCTGCCTCAAACACACTATTACAAAATGATGCAATACCGATTGCTTGCGATTGGATCATGCCGCTGATGGTCGGTAAAAATTTTATCGGCGCGGTTAAAATGAGCGATTTATTGGGGCTCGCGACCATGCGCGACCACTTGGCGCCATTCTTTCGTTATATGGCGCTGATTTTGAATAACGAGATTAAAACCCGCATTGCCGAAACTGCGAATAAAGCCAAAAGTAATTTTTTAGCGACCATGTCTCACGAAATTCGAACTCCGCTCAATGGCATGTTGGGTATGGCGCAATTGCTAACGCGTAATGATATTACCCAAGAAAAACAGCATGAATACGCCAACACCATTCTGTCTTCGGGACAAACGCTTTTAGCCATGCTCAATGACATTCTCGACCTCTCCAAAATTGAGGCTAGCAAATTAAGTTTGTCATATACATTGAGCAGTCCCCAAGAAATCATCATGGATGTCTTATTATTATTTTCGGAAAGTGCGCGACAAAAAAATCTTGAAATCACGGCACATTGGATTCATCCCAAGGGACAACAATATTTAATTGATCCGGTGCGAGTACGCCAGATGTTGACAAATTTAGTCAGCAACGCGATTAAATTTACCGAACGCGGCTACGTGCATATTGAAGGTTATGAAGTGAATAGAACCGGTCAACAAGCTGAACTGGAATTTTCGGTAAGCGACAGCGGCATTGGCATTAAACTTGAGCAACAACGATACTTATTTGAACCCTTCACCCAACTTGATGCGAGTTCGACCCGACGCTATGGCGGAACAGGGCTCGGACTCTCAATCGTGCAGCGTTTCGCCCATCTGATGCAAGGTTCGACAGGCCTTGAAAGCTCTCCAGAAAGCGGTTCACGCTTCTGGATTCGAATCAAGGGCTCAATCGGCGCCGATACCAACCCACCGATGCCGGTCATTCATCAAACTGCCCGAACCACCGTCGACGCCCCATTAATTTTGGTTGTGGACGATAACACTATTAATTGCGCAGTGCTGAGTAAGATGCTGGAGATGGATGGTATTAAAACTATAAGTGTCAGTAATGGTCAGGACGCCCTCGCTATTTTCAAAACCGAAAATATTAATCTTATTTTTATGGATTGTCATATGCCAGTCATGGACGGCTATACGGTAACGCGACAAATCCGAGCAATAGAACAGGAACAGCAGAAAGCACGGACCCCAATTATTGCACTAACCGGGAGTGTTTTCGAAGAAGATCGTAAACTGTGCCTGGAGGCCGGTATGGATGATGTGATTTTCAAACCCTTAAAATATGGCGGATTCAACTCCGAAGTGCAATCGCCAATAATAGGATATTAAGGAAGGCTAACTGATATAGTGCCAAGCTTTTTTCTATCCGACTAAAGACGAGAATGAACTTGAAAGACTACCATCAGTTAACCCAAGCACTAAGATACCA